>JAYVCG010000460.1:0-4891 GCA_043750075.1 Acetobacteraceae bacterium
ACCATCCCCGTCATCTTCCGTCCTGGCCGGGGGATCTCTCGCGGCACGGTGCTGGTTCAGATCCTCCGGTCAAGCCGCAGGATGACGGGGAAAGAGCCGTACATCAGTCTTTAAGCGGGTTGGCATAAGGCTTTCGCGTGCCGCGGCACCAGGAGAATGCCAGGCCAGGGGCGGCTGGCCAGGGTCCGGACCGCTCCGGTTTCACGGGCTTTCGCACGAACAGGCATATCCTTACCCCGAAGCCGCCGCCTCCGCCTCCTGGGCACACGCCAGAAAACACCCGAACGCGGTCCGCGCCGCCGCGCGGGCATGGGTGATGGCGATTTCATCGTGATCGATACGGGACAGCGCGGTTTTGAAACTCCGCCAGAAAGGCACGCCCAGGCCGTGGCGCAGGAAACGGGTGGCATCGCGTGGACCGGGAACGCCCTCCGCCTCAAGTGCTGCCAGGATGACGGCGGCGCCCAGACGGCTGCCTTCCAGGACATAGCTCCAGCCCAGAAGCGCGCCGGTCCCGGATTCGATGCGCGGGAGAGGCGGCGCCAGCGGCACGATGCCCATGTCCTCCATGTCGCGCGCCAGAGCGGGTCCGCGTTGCCGCTGGTCCCAGTCCGGCAGCACGGCATGGATGCCCGCCGCCACCAGTGCCGGTTCGATGGACAGGCAGGCCTGGTTCATTCTCAGATACCGGACGTAGCCCTCGCGGCTGGTAAGCGCCGGTGTTCGCAAGCGGGCGTCCAGCGCCGCATGGGACGCGCGGGTCTCCCGCCGCAGACACGCGTGCGCCCGGTGCCTGTCCTCCCTCCCCTCGCCCTCATTCTCTTTGTCTTCGGTGCCCGTGCCGTCCGTCACGGCAACGCGTGCCCGGAAAACCGATGCGGCCCGCTCACGGCGCGGCGCCACCCGGCGGGTTCGTTCCGGTCAGCCGGGTCAGAACGGCGGCCAGCCGTTCGGGATGATAGGGTTTCGCGATGACCGGCACATCGGCGAATGCACTGTGCAGGACATGTTCCTCGCCGTAGCCCGTTCCGAACGCGAACGGAATCCCGCTTTCCCGCAGCTTTCGTGCGACCGGTAGACTGTTCTCCCGTCCCAGATTAACGTCCAGCAGGGCGGAACTGTACCATTTCTGGTCCATCAGCGCCAATGCCTCCGCCACCGATTTGGCGATGTCCACGGTGTGGGCGCCGAGTTGGCGCAGCATTGCCTCCAGGTCGAGGGCAATGAACAAATTATCCTCGACCACCAGACACGTGGCCAGCAAACTTTCCAGCGGCGCCGCCCCTGGGCTGGCGGCATTGACGGGCGCACCGTCCTGGACGGGCGCGGCCAGGGACGGCGCGTCCGGCGCCTCAACGCACACCGCCACCGCCGGAGGCAGCACCATGTCGAGCGTGAAGCCGGAGCGGAGGTATTTCGGTGTGCTGGTGCCCTCCACCTCGAAGGCGATGACCTGCTCCAGAATCGCCGTGCCAAATCCGCGCCGCGTGGGGGGCATCACGGGCGGGCCGCCCAACTCGCGCCAGACGATGGTGACATTGCCGGTGGCGTCGGTGCTGGTCTCGACGAGGACGCGCCCGTTCGTCGTCATCAGCGCGCCGTGCTTGCGGGCATTGGTCGTGGCTTCATGAACGACCAGCGCCATCGCCGAGAACGCCTTGGGCTGCAACACCACATCCGGCCCGGCCAGCAGGAGCCGCTGCCCCGCCGGATCGAACGCCTCAATTTCCGCGCGGAGCAAGGCATGCAGCGAGGCCGGTTTCCATTGCGTGACCGACAGCAAATCGTACGCCCGCGCCAGGGAGGCGATCCGGTCGCCAAGGCTTGTCACCAGCGACTTCACGTCGTCTGCCTGCACCGCGCTCTGCGCGATCAGCCCGCGCACCAGCCCGAGGATGTTACGAATTCTGTGGTTCAGTTCAGCGACCAGGATTTCCTGATGGCTCACCGCTTGCAGCCGCTGGGTCTGGGCCGTGTCGGCGAGCCGCGGGACAAGGTCGATGAGACTGAGCCGCAGGCTTTCCGCCACGCGCAACTCGCGCGCGGTCCAGTGCTCCGACTGATGGCGGACAATCTCCTGCCATGCCTCGAAGCTTTTGCGCGGCGTGAGGCGGATGCCGTTGGGACCGGAGATTTCTGGTTTGACGGGCTCCCCGGCCCAGGTAACGGTTTTGGCGGCTTCCTGGCGGAAGAAGACCATATAGTCGCGGGGCGCCCGCGAGATGGGAATGGACAGCAGACCGGCCGCGCGCATCGGGTAATCGGCGGCGGGCGGAAACACCTCGCTCAGGGCATGGGTGGAAAAAACCCGTCCGGCCGCGGCCTTGTTCAGGAACCGGACGATCTCCAGGAATTCCTCACGGGTGGGGGTAAGGCCGGTCAGGATGACCTTGCCCGACTGATAAGTGCCGATTCCGTCCGCCGCGATATAATCGGGCGTGCCGTTCAGGAACGCGACGACCCCTTCCAGGGATACTTCCGCCGCGGCGAAGGCCGATACGATGCGGTGATGGATGGCGCGCGCTTCCTCGTCATGCGCCGTGTCTTCCTGCCGCTGCCGGGCTTCCAGCAGATAAGAGAACATTTGCCCGAACAGCTCCGCCGTGGAGCGGGTGTAGAGGTTGACATGCCGTGGCGTGCCGTCATGGCAGGCGATCAGGCCCCAGAGCTTACCCTCCCGCAGAATGGAGATCGACAGCGAGGCCCGCACCCCCATGTTGCGCAGATATTCCAGATGGATCGGCGACACGCCGCGCAGCACGCTCATGGAAAGGTCGATCGGCTCTCCCCCCGGCGACAGAACGGGTGTCACGGGCACCGGATCGGCGTTGACATCGGCGATCAGGCGCAGCGTGTTCCGCACATACAGCGCCCGCGCCTGGGCCGGGATGTCGGAGGCGGGATAGCGCAGGCCCAGGAATGGCGGCAGGCCGTTCCGGACGGATTCCGCCACGACCTCGCCGGCGCCGTCATCGTTGAAACGGTAAATCATGACACGCTCGAACCCGGTCAGCGCGCGGACCTGACGGACCACTTCCCGGAACATGTCCTTGCGCGCGCCCTGGCGTTCGACGCGCACGAACATGGCCCTCAGCACCGCCGGAGTGGTGGCCGCCTGGCTGTCGGCCGGTTCGAACTCCAGAATGAATTCGCGCCCGGACTGATGCACGGCGATGTCGAACAGCGCGCCGTCCGGGGTGAGCTGACGACCGAACAGACGCTCGACAATCCCTGGGCCGCCCGCCAGTTGCAGGCGTCCGCGTATGTCATGCACCAGCGCGGGGAGCAGGAAGGCATTGAGCGGCTGGCCGATGATCTGCACGGGATGCAGGCCGAGATACTGGTGCGTGTTTTCCGCCGCGCGTGTCACGATCCAGTTATCGTTGAGGGACAGAAGAAAACCGAAAGCCTGAACGCCACCCAGGAGATGAATTGGCTCACGGTCGCATGACGCCATGTCGGAAGCCGTGGGGCGGAGGGGTGAAAGGCTCATGGCGTCCTTGGGAATGGTACATCTTGGTCAGATGCATCCGGATGGCGCGGCATAACCCGATGCTCTACTGTTTATTCAGAGCAGCGGCAAGGGATACGGGGCAAGGCCCATGAGGCGGGACGTGTGGAAAACACCCGGTCTTTTTCACACGGCGGCGCGGCCCATGGGGCGCACGGGCGCATACCCTTGCCACCGTGCGCTTTCCTCGGCATGGACGCGGCTTGCCTGACACCCCATCCGCGCGCGAAACTGGCGTGCCAGGGACATCAGGCGTGCCAGGGACATCAGGCGTGCCAGCGACATCAACAGGAGACGCGACCATGGCCGACCGGCCCTTCAATCAGGCGGACCTCGACGTGCTGGCCCAATGGGACACGCCCACCATCTGCAACGGGCTGGAAATCGTCGTGCCGGAACGGCGTTCGATCGGTTTCACGGTTGAACCGATGGTGTGCATCGACCCGAAAGCCAAACCGATCGTGGGTCTGGCGCGCGTCGGCATGATCCGCTCCACCGAGCGCCCGCGCGGCCCCGTCACCGACCGCGCCGATTGGTACGATTACGTTCACGCCACGGATTTCCCCACCATCGCGGTGATCCAGGACATCGACGGCCGCGTCGGCTATGGTGCCTATTGGGGTGAGGTGCAGTCCACCGTCCACAAGGCGCTTGGCTCCATCGGCTGCGTCACCAACGGCTCCTTCCGCGACCTTGACGCCTGGGCGCCTGGCTACCAGATGATCGGCGGACGCATCGGGCCAAGCCACGCGCATGTCCACATGGTCACGTTCGGCCAGCCGGTGAACATCTTCGGCATGCAGGTGGGCCACGACGACGTGATCCACGCCGATTTCCACGGCGCGGTGGTGATCCCGGCTGACGCGGTGCGCAAACTGCCCGCCGCCATCGACCTGATCTCCCGGCGGGAAAAAGTGATCCTGGACGTGTGCCGCGCCAGTGATTTCACCCCCGCGAAGCTGCGTGACGCGCTAAAGCGATCCGGCGAAATCCATTGATCCCGTGAGGATGTTGCCATGCCCACTTACGAGTACGAATGCGAGAATTGCGGACCGTTCCGCGACAACCGCCCAATGGCGGAATTCGAACTGCCTCAGCCCTGCCCGGATTGCAACGACATGGCGCCCAGGCTGCTGACCTGTCCGGCGATTGGCGGGAGTGCGCCGGAGGATGCGGGGATGACGGCGGCGCCCGCCCATGCCGGGGGCTGCGCCTGTTGCGCGGGCCCGCGGAGCTGGAGCGCGGAGGCGGTCTGAGTGTCCATCCGGACAATTTTGCGGACCCCGGAAAATTTTGCCGGCCCCGGGGCCCAAAAAACCGTCATCCTCTGGCTCGACCAGGGATTTGTTCCAGCACGGGGCCGCGAGAGATCCCCCGGCC
>JAYVCG010000461.1:0-3509 GCA_043750075.1 Acetobacteraceae bacterium
CGTGCCGCATCACGCCGAGGATTACGTCCACCGCATCGGCCGCACCGGCCGCGCCGGGCTGGAGGGCCACGCCTTCACCATCGCCATGCCGGAAGACCGCATGGCGGTGTCGGCGATCGAGAAGCTGACCGGCCATCCCATTCCCCCGATGATCGTCGAGGGGCTTGATCCCGTCGATTGGGCCGAGGCCGATGGCCGCAAACGCCGCGGACGCAAGAAGGCCGAGGACGGGAAGGCGCCCGCCGCCGCGAGGACCGGGCGCGGCAAACGCGGCGAGCCCGCCGTCGAACGCACGCCCAGGATGCGGGATGAGACGGCGCGGGAGGAGACGGCGGCTCCGGTGGCGCCGCGCGCGCCGCGGGAGGAGGGAGCAGTGCCCGCCCGTGCGCGTGAAAGCGCGCCACGGATGCGTCCGCCCCGCGATGAGACGCCGCGCGCCCCGCGTGACGATGCGCCCCGTGCCGGACGTGACGATGTCCAGCGCGCGCCGCGCGATGAGCCCTCACGCTCAGCGCGCGATGATGTCCCGCGTGGTGGACGTGACGATGTCCAGCGTGCTTCACATGATGATTTCCCCCGCGCCGGGCGCGATGATTTCCCCCGCGCCGGGCGCGACGAACCCCGCGGGGAGGGTCCGGTGTCCCGTGACCACCCGCCCATGCGTGGCGAGGAGGGACGGTCCGACGACCGCCGCGACCGCTGGCGCCGGAATGACGATCTGGGGCCGTCCGTCGTTGGATTTGGCGATGACATTCCCGCTTTCATGATGGTGCGCGCCCGTCCGAACCGGACGCCGACGCCGGAGACCGACGCGTGAACGAGCAACCCTCCAGACCCGTCAACCATTTCACTCCGTTTCAGTGGGACGACGCGCTGCGCCTCGATCAGGACCTGACCGAGGATGAACGGGCGATCCGCGATTCGGCGCGCGATTTCTGCCAGGAGAAGTTGTTCCCGCGCATCCTGATGGCCAACCGCCTGGAAAAGTTCGATCGCGAGATCATGAACGAAATGGGCGAGATGGGCTTCCTTGGCGCCACGCTGGACGGCTACGGCTGCGCAGGGGTGAACTACGTCAGCTATGGCCTGATTTCCCGTGAGGTGGAGCGGGTCGATTCCGGCTACCGTTCCGCGTTCTCAGTGCAGTCCTCGCTGGTGATGTATCCGATCCACGCTTTTGGATCGGAAGACCAGCGCCAGAAATACCTGCCGAAACTGCGCACCGGCGAGCATGTTGGCTGCTTCGGCCTGACCGAGCCCGATGCCGGGTCCGATCCCGCCTCCATGCGCACCCGCGCCAAGGCGGTCGATGGCGGCTTCGTGCTGAACGGCTCCAAGACCTGGATCACCAACTCCCCCATCGCCGACACGCTGGTGGTGTGGGCCAAGGACGACAAGGACGACATCCGCGGCTTCCTGCTGGAACGCGGCATGAAGGGCCTGACGCAGCCGAAGATCGAGGGGAAATTCTCGCTCCGCGCCTCCGTCACCGGCATGATCATGATGCAGGACGTATTCGTCCCCGCCGAGAACATGCTGCCCGGCGTGCGCGGGTTGCGCGGCCCGTTCTCCTGCCTCAACAACGCCCGCTATGGCATCGCCTGGGGCGCGCTTGGCGCCGCCGAGTTCTGCTGGCACGCGGCGCGCGACTACACGCTGGAACGCATGATGTTCGGCCGTCCGCTGGCCGCGACGCAACTGGTGCAGAAGAAACTCGCCGACATGCAGACGGAAATCACTCTGGGCCTGCACGCCGTGCTGCGTCTGGGCCGGCTGATGGACAGTCATGAGGCGGCGCCGGAAATGATTAGCCTGCTGAAACGCAACAATTGCGGCAAGTCGCTGGACATCGCCCGCGTGGCGCGCGACATGCACGGCGGCAACGGCATCGCCGATGAATACCACGTCATCCGCCATGTGATGAACCTGGAAACCGTCAACACGTACGAGGGCACGCATGATGTTCACGCGCTGATCCTCGGACGGGCGCAGACCGGCATTTCCGCGTTTGGCGGCTGAACAGGGGCGGTGCCCGACAGTCATTGTCCGGTCAGAACGCATGAACGCCGTGTGTCCCTGGGGATGCCGTGCCGCGGGAAAGGCGGCGGAATGCACCACAAAGGCACAAAGACACCAAGAAATCCGGGATCAATGATAATACCTTTGTGTCTTTGTGCCTTTGTGGTGTCATTTTCGCTGACGTCAGCCCGGACACGGACCCCTGTTCCTTCCCCCGTCAAAAGTGACCAGATCGTGCCCCATGTTCCCCGCCCGGACCATCGCGCACGAGGGGCGGGACACATCACGGCCAGACACGCATGACCCGTCCGCCAGGAAAAGGGGCCGCCAAACCCGCTGCCATGCCGGAGCCGGTGGAGACCCGCATCACCGCCATTGGCGCCGATGGCGACGGGATCGGTGAGATCGCCGATGGCGATGTGATCGGCGAAATCGCCGATGGCACGCGGCTTTATGTGCCCCTGACCGTGCCCGGCGACCATGTGCGCGTCCGTCCCCTGACGCGCCACGGCGAGGCGTGGATGACGGAACTGGAAGCGATCCTGAAGCCCGGTCCCACACGCCGCGAACCGGTCTGCGGCCATTTCGGCGCCTGTGGCGGCTGCACGTCGCAGCACATGGAAAATACCGCGTATCTCGACTGGAAACGCGACCGCCTGACCGTGGCGCTCCAACGCGCGGGGTTCGCGCACCCCCCCATCGCGCCCGTCCTTCCCGTCGCCCCCCATACCCGCCGCCGCATGGATCTCGCGGCGCGGCGCGGCACGGGCACCCTCACTCTGGGCCTGCACCGGATGCGCGGCACGGAGATCGTCGATCTGACCGAATGCGCCGTCCTGCATCCCACGCTGTTCGCTCTGATCGCCCCCTTGCGCGTGGTTCTGTCCAGCCTGAGCGCGGTGCGGCGGGAGGCATCGGTGGCGGGCAACCTGCTCGACAGCGGCGCCGATCTGCTGCTGCGCACGGATGGCCCGCTGATCACCCAGGACCGTGTGAAACTCACCGATTTCGCCCGCCTCCATGCCTTGCCCCGGATCTCGTGGGCTTCGCTCACCGGGCCGGTGGAGGCGGTGTGCGTCCTCACCCCGCCGGTCACGGTGCTGTCGGGGGTCACGGTGATGCCTCCGGCGGGCGCGTTCTTGCAGGCGACGCGGGAAGGCGAGGCCGCGATCATCGCCGCCGTGCTGGACGGACTGCCCAGAAAACTGACCGGCAAATCCCGCGCCCTGGAATTGTTCGCGGGTTGCGGCACGATCACCTTCGCCCTGGCGCGGCGCCTGCGCGTCCTGGCCATCGAGGGCGACGAGGCGCTTGTTTCCGCCTGCCACAATGCCGCCAACCAGGCCGGACTGATGGGCCAGGTGGAGGTCAAACGCCGCGACCTCGCCCGCCAGCCGTTCCTGCCCAAGGAACTCGCGGCCTTCGCCGCCGTGATCCTCGACCCGCCGCACGCGGGCGCCGCGGCGCAAATTCCCTTCATCGCGCAGTCC
>JAYVCG010000462.1:0-3527 GCA_043750075.1 Acetobacteraceae bacterium
GCGCGGGCTGACCGGCACGCAGGGGGTGATGATCCCGGCCAGCAACGCGCGGCATCTGATGCTGCGCGCCGATGTGGTCGCGGCCTGTGAAGCGGGCCGATTCTCCGTCTGGCCGATCGCGACGATCGACCAGGGCATCGCGCTGCTGACCGGTCATCCGGCGGGCGAGAGGGGCGCCGATGGCGTGTATCCCCCAGGCTCGGTCAACCGCGCGGTGATGGACCGGCTGGAGAAATTCGCGCGCAGCATCAAGGACTCACAGAGGAAACCGGAGGACGGGCACGAGGCGGGCCGTTCATGAGCGTGGTGGTCTTCCGCCGTCTGCTGCTGGACCTCAGCCAGGGCGCGGCCGATCCGGTGCTGCTGCGGGAGGTGGCGGCGCTGGCCCGTCTGCTGGACGCGGAATTGCACGCGCTGTTCTTCGAGGATGACACCCTGCATGGCCTGACCGGGCTGTCCTTCGTCCGCGAGATCAGCGTGCTGTCCCGCCAATGGCGCCCGCTGGACACCGGCACGCTGGAAGCCGGGCTGCGCGCGGCGGCGGAGCGGGCGCGGCGCGGCCTGATGGAGGTGGCGGACGCCATCGGCGCGCGGCGGCGTTTCGAGGTGCGGCGCGATGGCCGCGCGGCATATCTACAGGCGGTGTGTGGGACGGCCGACATCATGGTGGTGCCGGGACCGCGGCACGCGGGAGATGCGAGCACGCATGGCTTCGGGCACTGGCGCGAGACGGCGCGGGCCTCGGTGGCGGCGGTGCTGTTTTTGCCGCCGGCGGTAACGCGCGGGACGGCCGGTGGATCGGTGGTGGCGATCGTGACCGGCCCAGATGATCCGGCCCAGGAGGTGGCGGCCCGGATCGCCGCGCTGGCCAGGGTGGGGCTGCGCGTGCTGACGATGGGGGAAACCGTGCCGGGATTCGCGCCACCGGATATTGCTCAGGGGCTGGGGCGGGAGCGGGAGAGCCTGATCGTGATGACGCGGTGCGATGACCCGGAGCAGGATGGGGCGGCGCTCGCCCTGGCGCGCGGCGTGCCGGTGCTGGTCATCGAACCCGCTTGAGGCGCGGGTGGTGCCTCGGTTTGAATGGCCGTTCCGGTCAGAGGAGCATGAAAGCGCTCCGTCCACCCCTCATGCCTTGGTGAGCGCGGTTCAGGACGTGTTCATATCCTGATGGCGTGAAAATCCGGGCGGGCACTATCGGGGGGCGTCCGAACGGGCTCCGCCTTCAACTCCGTGCTGGCGGAGGGGAGCTTTTTTAACACGGATGGACGCCGATGAAGGCTGGATGGCCGTGCTGGCGGACGGGAACAAGAGTTGCCTCATGGGACCGCGCGAAGCGCCTTCACTGATCCGGCCAGGACCATGCGGATGATACATTGGGGACAACCTCCCTGGGAAGGCGATATCCCGAGGCGGCGCACGCCCCGCCCGCCCGCACGGCCATCCAGCCTTCATCGGCGTTCATCTGTGTTAAAAAAGCTGTAACTGCTCAGACAGGCGCCGTGAATCAGGTTTGTGACCGTGCTGGACCCCATTTGCACCGTTTTTTGGAACAAGCGTGACCACAGACCTGATTCACGGTGCTTACCTGGGCACGCCAGAGGGGTATCTGGGCAGGTATATCATTTTTAGCTTTCGTCAGGCGTTTTTTTGTCGTAAAATCTCTAAATCGCGATGACCTTCCTGATAAGGACGCTTCGCCTGAATCACGCCATTCACTCCGTTCATGTCGCCATAAGCTTTTCCTGAATGAAAAATAGCCATTGGCCAATGGTTTAACGCTTCACAAAAAGTCATGCTAAAATATTTTACAAAAGATGATAATATACTTCAGGTGTCTGAAAATATGTCTCATTTCATGATTCATGAGAAGGCGCCACATGGACGCCCAGGGCCATGATCACCTACTGGATATGGGATCGTATCCGCTGTATCTGGGTCATGAAGTTCTCTTCACTGGCGGTCTGGCGATCGATCCCGCGCGCCGTAGGCGTATTGGTCTGTAGCGGTGTGCCCCTCGCACTGCTCGCGGTGCCACCGGCAGTCATACCATATACTCCCACCTCCGGAACGTTGCCCGCTTCCCCACCCACGGATACGCCTTCTCCCGCCATTCCCTCAACGAGGAACACTCCCGGCGCGACATACATCCCTTATATTCCCTTCGCTGGAATTCTCCCGCCTGTCATTGTTGTTCCTCCGCCTCCACCCTCCGTGGGGCCAGGGGCCTTCCCACCGGGAGAAAACACCGTCTCACCGCCGGCACCCACCGTGGGACAGGAGATGCCGTCGCCCTTTACCTGGATGATACCACCGCCCGAGATCAAAATCCTGGAACAACCACCGGCTGAGGTCAGCCCGCCATCCCCGATGCCTCCGCCGGAAATACCCGGCATGCCTGTCATCCAGGTCGCGGAACCGGCGGGGATCTTCATCATTGCTCTCATGTTGTTCGCCATCACACGGCGGCCGAGACGCTGTCGATATGCCGATATGAAGACTGATCTTTGAGCCTGACGCGTGCCCGTGTCGAAACCGCGGATCGCAATGTCCCTCGCACTTTCCGATGGGCGCGTGTCCATGCCTGATGTGCCCAGGCAGGCGCCGTGAAGCAGGTCTCTGTGGTCACGCTTATACCGAAAAACGCCTCCGGATGGGATCAAACCCGGCCACAGACCTGCCTCACGGCGCCTGCCCGAGCTATTACAAAAAGCTTTCCTCCGTCAGCACGACGCTGAAAGCGGAGCCGGGGCCTTTCTTCAGCCCGCACCTTTCTTCAGACCGGGCCTTTCTTCAGGGGGTGGATGCTTTCCCCTGAACGTGCGCGGCCCGGCGGCCGGACCTGCCTCCGACGGGAACATGGATTAAAAATACCCTCTGGACAGAATCGGAGAGCATCGCTACATACGCCCCTCCACTCGGAACGCGGGAGACCACAAGCCGTCTGTCAATGACGGCTTGTGGTCGTTCGTACCGCGGTCCCTGGGTCAGACATAACAGGACCAAGGGCTCATGGCGAAGAAAATCACCGGCTACATCAAGCTGCAAATCCCCGCCGGCAAGGCCAACCCGTCCCCCCCCGTGGGACCGGCTCTGGGCCAGCGTGGCCTGAACATCATGAATTTCGTCAAGGAATTCAACGCGGTGACGCAAAGCATGGAACCGGGAATGCCGGTGCCCGTGGTCATCACCGCTTATGCCGACCGCAGCTTCACCTTCATCACCAAGACCCCGCCCAACACGTATTTCCTCAAGAAGGCGGCGAAGATCGACAAGGGCAGCGCGACCGTGGGCAAGGGCGCCCCGATGGGCAGCGTCACCATGACGCAGTTGCGGGAGATCGCCGAGGTCAAGATGAAGGACATGAACGCCAACGATGTCGAGGCCGCCGTGCGCATGTTGCAAGGCTCCGCGAAGTCGATGGGTCTCACCGTGGTGGAGGGCTGAACCATGAGCCAGGGCAAACGTCTCAAATCCGCCTACGCCGCCATCGACGTCAACAAAGCCTATTCCCTGGGCGATGCCAT
>JAYVCG010000463.1:0-3261 GCA_043750075.1 Acetobacteraceae bacterium
CCGGTTGTCGCGCTGGCCGACGCCTCGGACAGCGGCACTCTGGGCGACGGCGTCACCAACCGCACCACCCCCACCCTCACCGGCACGGCCGAGGCGGGCGGCACGATCGTCCTGACCGCCACGAACGGCGAGGGCACCATCACCCTTGGCACGGCCCTCGTGGACAACACCGGCCATTGGAGCATCACACCCGTCACACCGCTGGCTCAGGGCGAATACATCGTCACCGCCACCGCCAGGGACAGCGCCGGCAACACCACGCCCTCCGCGCCCCTCGCCCTGACCATCGACACGACACCGCCGCGGGTCGAACTGGTGCTGGCCGTGCCAGGCGGCGCCCTGATACGCGCCGGTCAGTCCGAGACCCTGGCGCTGATCCTGACCAAACCCGTCTATTTGTCCGGCGGCCCCCCCACCCTGACGCTGGACGATGGCGGCATCGCCACTTACGTCCCCTCATCCCTCCCCACGGGCAGCCTCGCCTTCCTCTACACCGTCTCCCCCGGCGAAAACTCCCCCGCCCTGGGCATTGTGTCCCTTAATCTGAACGGTGCCGTGGTGGTGGACGCGGCGGGTAACATCGCCAGCCTCGCCGCCGCGCTGACCAGCTTCCCCGGTCTGCGCGTGGACACCATCGCCCCCATCCTCAACGCCGTCACCGTGACGCCCAGTGGCGACGAGGTGGCGGAGGACGGACGGGTGCACTTCTTGCTGAGTGGGACCGAGCCGGTGTTCGTCTCCGGCGGCGTGCCCGCCCTGCGGCTGAACGATGGCGGAATCGCCCTGTACGACCCGGCCACCTCGACCCCCGGCAGCCTCGATTTCGCTTATACGCCCGCGCCCGGATCGAACATTGGCGTCCTCGCCATCGTCCGCCTGGACCTGAACGGCGCCGCCATCACCGACGCCGCCGGCAACGGCGCCAGCCTCGACCATGCTCTGGAGAACCCGCCCGGCCTGCCGGAAGTCCGCCCCTCCTACCACCCCTTCGCCGCCCTGGTGGCGAGCAACGCCAACCCCAATGCCATCCTCACCGTCACCGCCTCGATCCGCGCCGACATCCCCGGCGTCTACACCCAGCCTGGCATTGGCCGCATCCTGGCCGACCGCGTGACCTACGAGGTCACGGGCACGGCGGCGCAGGTCAACGCGGCCCTGCTCCAGGTGCTGCTGACCCCGGCGCGGGGCGCCCCGGAACGCGCGGGCCTCACCGCGAGCATCACTGACCAGGATGGCTCGCGCACCAGCCGCCTCTCCAACACCGGCACCCTCGGCTCCACCCTGGCGGCGAACGGGCAAGGCGACGTGGTACGGGCGGGCTTCGGTCCGGACACGCTGACGGCGGGAGCCCGCGACAACACGCTCGTCGGCGGACCCGGCCGCGACGTGCTGGTCGGCGGCGCGGGCGGCAGCACCTTGGTGGGCGGCACCGGCCACAGCCTGTTCTTCACCGGCACTGGCCCGGCCCTCATCATGGGAGGCTCCAGCCGCGACACCATCAGCGCGGGCGCGGCGGGGGGCAACGCCACGATCAGCAGCGCCATCGGCGGCAACGCCCTGATCGGTCTTGGCCTCGGCACCGCCTTCGTCAACGGCCAGGGCACCGACACGATCATCGGCGGCGCCGGCCAGGCGACGGTGCTGAGCGCCGCGGGCGGTAACGCCCTGATCGGCCTTGGCAGCGGCACGGCGGTGGTCAACGGCCGCGGCGTCGATACCATCATCGGCGGTTCCGGCAGTGCCGTGATCGGAATCGCCAACAACAGCTTCGTGGCCCTCGGCACGGGCGACGCCACCATCTCGGCGAACCAGGGCAGCACCGTACTGGGCGGGACGGGCAGCCAGACGATCGGGGTGCGCGAGGGCGGCATCCTGCTGTTCGCGGGCGGCGGGCGCACCACCTTCATCGGCGGCACCGGCAGCAGCACCGTGGCCGGCGGGACCAGCGGCCACGCGCTGATCTTCGCGGGTGAGGGAGGCGGCCTGTTCAGCAGCGGCTCGGGCGGCGGCAACACCATCGTCGGCGGCCAGCAATCCACCACCATCTTTGGCGGCGGCGGCGGCGACGTGCTGTTCGCGGTGGGCTCCGCCGGGACCATCATCCAGGCGGGCAGCGGCAACGAGACGCTGCAAGGCATCGGCTCCTCCGGCGCGGATGTGTTCTTCGCCGGGTCCGGGGACGATCTGATCGGTCTCGGGTCGGGCCAGGATGTGGTCTTCGCCGGCACCGGAGCGTCCACCGTCGTGGCCGGCACGGGGCGCGACATCTTCGCTTTCGCCAATGGCCGCTCGGGGGGGGACGAAACCATCGTTGGCTTCAAGATCGGCGTGGACCTCATCAGTCTGCAAGACTACGCCGAGGGCGAGATCGGCCGTGCCCTGAACAGCGCCACGCCCACCCAGGGCACCGCGGCCGGACTGGTCTCGACCACCCTCACGCTGTCGGACAACACCCGCATCACCTTCCGCGACCTCACCGGCGTCGATGGGAGGTTCTTCCGGTAAACGCGGAGGGGAGGGGGCGCGCGTCCGGTCCAGCGTCTTCGCGGGCGTCCGGAAAGTTTCACGCGGGCCTTTCAGCCCCGCACGCCAGGGGCATGGTCCCAGGGGCATCCAGCCTCTCCAAAACCATTGACCGGAAGCCAGGGTCATGGTCCCCGCGGGCACGGATCGCGCCGTGCCGCGCATCCGTGCATCAATGTAACGTCATAATATCGTCATTCGTGATTGATTACCGCGGTAACGACCAATCCGGTGAGAAAGCCTCCTGGCGGTACGATGACAATCATGGCACGGACCGGGGATGCGAACCGGCCCTGAAGACCTTTCCTCCCGTCTGTCCGGAGGCTTCCGGTCCAGGCAAACCAATGGGGAAGCCAACATGGAAGCCAACGGTTCCGCGCCCTCCTTCAAACGGTCCGGGAGCGGGCTGATGGCCCGGCCGCGCGTGGTCTGGCCCATGGCCTTCCGCACCCTGGCGCTCGCCTGTCCGAACTGCGGCGCGGAGGGGGAAAAACCGTTCCACCTCACCGTCGAATTCGCCACCGGGCCGGAAACGCGCCAGACCAGCAGCGTGCTGCGCTGCCCGGAGTGCACCGCGCTGTTCTATGAGACCCGCATCCCGCCCGATTACGCCGAGGAAGCCATGCTGGAACGGGGCCGCGTGCCGTTCTATCTGCAACAGGGTGCCGGATTGTCGGTGATCACCCGCCCGCTGGCGCGCATCCGTGTCCCCGCCGGAGGGACATACGCCGAGATCGG
>JAYVCG010000464.1:0-7453 GCA_043750075.1 Acetobacteraceae bacterium
TTAAGACACGCACCATGTTGAAACTTCGGGTGATTCCCTGTCTGGACGTGAAGGATGGCCGAGTCGTCAAGGGCGTGAACTTCGTCTCCTTGCGCGACGCGGGCGATCCGGTGGAGCAGGCCGCTGTCTATGACGCGGCGGGCGCCGATGAACTGACTTTCCTCGACATCACCGCCAGCCATGAAAACCGCGACACGATCCTGGACGTGGTCTCGCGCACCGCCGCGCGGGTGTTCCTGCCGTTGACGGTGGGCGGCGGCATCCGCTCGACCGGGGACATGCGCCGGTTGCTGCTGGCGGGCACCGATAAATGCAGCATCAATTCCGCCGCCGTGGCCCGCCCCGAACTGGTGCGCGAGGCGGCGATGAAATTCGGCAGCCAGTGCGTGGTGGTCGCGGTGGACGCGAAACAAACCGCGCCGGGCAAATGGGAGGTCTTCACCCATGGCGGACGCAAACCCACGGGCATCGACACGATCGCCTGGTGCCAACAGGTCGTTGCCCTGGGCGCCGGGGAAATCCTGTTGACCAGCATGGACCGCGATGGCACGGGAAAAGGGTTCGATCTCGCTCTGTTGCGCGCGGTGTGCGCCGCCGTGCGCGTGCCGGTCGTCGCCTCAGGCGGCGTTGGAACCTTACAGCATTTCGTCGAGGGCGCGGAGGCGGGGGCGACGGGCCTGCTCGCCGCCAGCGTGTTCCATTTCGGCACCTTCACGATTGCCCAGGTGAAACAGGCGTTGCATGTGGCGGGACAGCCGGTGCGTTTACCGCGAGAGATGGCCTGACCATGGCGAAGACGGTCAAACGCAAATCACCCGGCAAGGTAACGGCCAAAAGCAAGACACCCATCAAGGGCAAGGCCATCGTCAAGAGCAAGACGATGGGCAAACTGCGCCGTGCTTTCGCGGTGAAGGTGCCCGCGGACACGGGGGCGGTGGTGCTCGACCGGCTGTGGTCGGTGGTGATGAACCGGCGGGACGGCGATCCCTCGATCAGCCATTCCGCGCGGCTGCTGTCGCGCGGCACGGCCAAGGTGGCGCAGAAATTCGGTGAGGAAGCGGTCGAATGCCTGATCGAGGCGGTGCGCGGCGACAAGGCCGCCGTGGTCTCGGAAAGCGCCGACGTGCTGTATCATTTGCTCGTGCTCTGGGTGTCCACCGGCGTCGCGCCCGAGGAAGTCTGGGCTGAACTGATGCGCCGCGAGGGTGTCAGCGGCATCGCCGAGAAAGCCTCCCGCGCGCAGACGAGCCTGGTCGCGCAGGTGCTCAGAACGACGAAAATCCCCTGAACCCCACCAGGAGATCCCCATGCCCGTTAACGGTTTGCCGCCTTACGACGATACCAACATCTTCGCCCGTATTTTGCGCGGGGAAATTCCCTCGAAGAAGGTGTACGAGGATGAATGGGCGCTGGCCTTCCATGACATCAACCCCCAGGCGCCAGTGCATGTGCTGGTGATTCCCAAAGGCCCTTATTGCTCGTTCGCCGATTTCAGCGCCACGGCGGGCGATGCGGAGATCGCCGGGTTCACGCGCGCGGTCGGCGCCGTGGCGCGGCAACTGGGGCTGGAGGCGCCCGGATACCGGATGCTCGCCAACATGGGGGAACATGGCGGGCAGGAAGTGCCGCATTTCCATGTGCATCTGTTTGGCGGGCGGCCACTGGGCGGGATGGTGCCTCAATCATAGGGCGGTATGGTGGCCCATGCGTGGGGCGATTGATCCTGACTCTGGGGTCAATCCGGCTTCGCGGCGGGCACTCTCAATCGCCGTACGGATCGCTGACGCGTTCCAGCCCATCTCTGATAACAGAACCTCGTAATTGTGGATATTTGTGTCCGCGTGAGGATGCTTGTGGCCCGTGGTACGTTGGAATGTCAGAAAGATCACGGTCATATGCCGCATCAATGGTTCCGCCTCCGTCAGACGGCTGGTGGCCCGAAGCAACCGGGCGAGGTTGTTGAGATCGCGCGCCACGTTCGGGTGGTCTGGGCCAAAGCTTGCCTCGTCGATGGCCAGCGCGCGGCGCATCAGCGGTTCCGCCTCCCCTAGGCGGTTCGTGTCCTGGAGCAACCCGGCGAGGTTATTGAGGTCAATCGCCACCTCCGGATGGTCCGGGCCGAGGCTTGCCTCGTCGATGGCCAGCGCGCGGCGCATCAGCGGTTCCGCCTCCCCCAGACGGTTGATGGCCTGGAGCAACGCGGCAAGGTTGCTGAGGCTGGTCGCCACATGCGGATGGTCCGGGCCGAGGCTCGCCTCGCCGATGGCCAGCGCGCGGCGCATCAGCGGTTCCGCCTCCGCCAGACGGTTGGTCGCCTGGAGCAACCCGGCGAGGTTGTTGAGGCTGGCCGCCACGTTCGGATGGGCCGGGCCGAGGCTCGCCTCGCCGATGGCCAGCGCGCGGCGCATCAGCGGTTCCGCCTCCGCCAGACGGTTGATAGCCTGGAGCAACTGGGCGAGGTTGTTGAGGCCGGTCGCCACGTTCGGGTGATCAGAGGCCAATCGTTTTTCATCAATCGCCAGCGCGCGGCGCATAAGTGGCTCGGCCTCTTCGAACCGCGCCCTTCGGAACAAAGCCTCCCCCGCGGCTGAAAGCGCGAATGACAACTCGCCACTGTCCGGGCCATTAATCCGTGCGATCTCACCAAGCTCGCGATGCAACGCAACCAAGTCCATCGCGAGCATGCTCCAACGATTCTCGTTACTGACATTGCGATCCGTGGGGAATTTTGGCGGGTCGTACGCCGGATCGATGATCTTGGCGACATCTGCCATGTCCGATGCGATCAGCCGCGCCAGGCTATCGAAGGCGAAACCCGGCAGCGCGGGGTCGGTGAGACTGTGTGTCAGAACCGGCAATGGCTCGCCAAATGAAAAGCGCGCGACATGCGGTACCCGGAGACGCTCGACGAACCGTCGCGGCGTGAAGCTTTTGGGCAGCCACGGGCCGGTGACCGGGCGCAATTCCTGGTCAAACCGCCGCATCCATTGTTCGGCGATTTCGATTTCCTCGCCACCCGACCAGCGCGATAAAAGCGGTATGATGGTGAGCTGCCCGCGATCATATCCGTAATCGCGACGCGCTTTCTGGGCCGCGGCGGCGATTTTCATGCCACCTGAAAATGATTGATCGTTGGCGGCGAAAACGAGCACGAGCGTATCCGGCAGTTGGATCGTGCAGACTCCGCCGCTATCCGTCAGTCCCGTGCGTGAGTCGATAAAAATAAAATCATAATTCTGTACCCACTGCCGCCGCGCCGTTTCCAGCCATTCTCCACCACGGCTGTCGCGAAAAAACGCGCTCCATGAAAAATCGCCCAGTTCCTCGCTGTAATTCTCGCGGTCATGACCGGTGGGGAGAAGATCGAGCGGCGCTGGCGTTGGTACATAGGGTGATCTTACCCCCGGTTCCGCTGGCGGAACCGTGATACGAATGACCGCCGATTCCCATTCCTCGGGATCGAGATCGCCATTGGCGCGTGTGGAGGCGGAATGTAACAATGACCATAATCCGCCAGACGATTTCGCGGGAGTGACATGCAGGTGTTGCGATTCCGGTTTACCCGAAGTGAGAAAATAATGATGAAGACCCGGTGCTTCCAGATCCCAGTCAATCATCAACACTTTGCGTCCCGCGCGCGCGAGTTGGACGGCCGTGTTCGCGAGAGCGAGCGTACGGCCCACGCCCCCTTTCCAGGAATAAAAAGTCACAACCGAGCCCATGCCAGATGCCAGTGACATCATGAGGTCTCCATCACGGAACCAAACGGGGTAAGGTAGAATAAGGCGGCTTCAGACGTGGATCGAAATGCAGAGGGTCGAGTTTGTCCCCCCGTCTGTTCGCCTCGTAAACTTCCCTGAAGCGATCGACACAGGCGGTGATCCAGGCGGGGTCAAAATCCGGCGCCGTGTCGATCAGGCGCGCGATCTGTGGTGAGACAAGCCCCACGGCCCGGTTGAAATCCTCGAAAGACTGGCCGTTTTCGTTCATGCGCGCTACCCGGTGAGCCTTGAAATCCGTTTTCTGTGCCCGGCTGATGGGATCTGGCAAGATATCACAATCATGGACGATCAAGGACGCGAAAAGTCCAACCCGCCCACCGAACCGGTTGAGAATGAGATCCATCTCATGCTGGCACCAGATACTGCTGAAATAATCGCGTGAGAGGACAGCCACCACGACTCTCGACTGTGCGAGATGGGTGCCAAGCGCGTCAACCCAATCATCGCCAATCTCAATTCGTTCGTCGAGGAAGATGTCAGGCGGTCTTCCAAGGTCTTGCTGCAAATACGAGGTCAGCGCGCGTTTCAGGTAGTCGCGTGTCCATGGCGTCCATTGTAGTTCGCGGCGGTAGCTGATGAAAACGTCATGCTGATAGCTCATGGGCAAACCGCTCGCTCCTCCACGGCACGAAACCACCGCGAGATAAGGATATCATGGGAATGTCCACTGGCAATCGCATATCCACCGCGGCTGGTCTGGCCCGATATCTGTTTTTGGCCAACCGTCCCGCTTTCCCCCGGCATGACTCTCCTTCCCCACGGCGCTGGATGCCGCCCAACAGCCGGTGCGGCCACCGCGAAAGACAGCCTGACCATGGCGAAGACGGCCGAGAGCAAGCCTCCCCGCACGCCCATCGTCAAGAGCAAGACGATGGGCAAGCCGCGGCGCGCGTTCGCGGTGACGGTGCCCGCGGACACGGGCGCGGTGGTGCTCGACCGGCTCTGGTCGGTGGTGATGAACCGGCGGACGCCCACTGGGCGGGATGGTGCCGCGCGGGTGAAGGGGGTATCGACACCCCGGCGTCCGGTGCGAAGCGGAACCGGTTTGGGCGGCGCGGCCAGGACATGACACCACGCCCTGTTCCCATGACCTGACATGACCGGCGTGTTCGACCTCGCGATCATCGGTGGCGGCATCAACGGCGCGGGCATCGCGCGCGATGCCTCTGGGCGCGGCTTGTCGGTGCTGCTGCTGGAACAAGGCGATCTGGCGGGCGCCACCTCCTCCGCCTCCTCCAAACTGATCCATGGCGGGCTGCGCTATCTGGAATACCGGGAATTCCGCCTGGTGCGGGAGTCGTTGACCGAACGCGAAATCTTGCTGCGTGCCGCGCCGCACATCCTCTGGCCATTGCGTTTCGTGCTGCCATACCGGCCTGGCGGGCGGTCCTGGTGGATGCTGCGCGCCGGTCTGTTCCTGTATGACCACCTGGGAGGGCGCCGCATCCTGCCACCCATGCGGACGTTGCGCTTTCCGTCCGATCCGGCGGGCGAACCACTCCAGGACGATCTCCGCCACGCCTTCGAATATTCCGACGTCTGGGCTGATGATTCGCGCCTCGTGGTGCTGACGGCGCGCGACGCGGCGGATCGCGGCGCCAGCATCAGACCGCGCACGCGCTGCGAGCACGCGCGCCCGGACAATGGCCTGTGGGCATTGACCCTGTCCGATGGAAAACAGGAACGCGCGCGGGTGCTGGTCAACGCGGCGGGGCCATACGTGTCGCGCGTGCTGTCCGGAGTGGTGGGACACAACGCGCCCTCAAAAATCCGCATGGTGAAGGGCAGCCACATCGTCGTGCGGCGGCTGTTCGCGCATGACCGCCCTTACATCCTGCAAAACGCCGATGGACGGGTGTGCTTCGCGCTGCCGTACGAAACGGATTTCACCCTCATCGGCACCACCGATCAGGATTTCGAGGGCGATCCGGCGGAAGCCACGATTTCCGCCGGGGAAATCACGTATTTGTGCGCGGCCGTCAGCGCCTGGTTCCGCCGTCCGGTCACGCCAGCGGATGTGGTGTGGAGTTACGCCGGTGTCCGGCCATTGCGCGATGACGGAGCATCCCCGGCACAGGAAGCAACGCGCGATTATGTGCTGGAAATGACCGGCACGCCGCCGGTGCTGAGCGTGTTCGGCGGCAAGATCACCACCTTCCGCCGCCTCGCGGAGTCGGCGATGGAGCGTCTGGCGCCGTTCTTCCCCGGCCTGCGGCCGCGCTGGACCGCGCACGCGCCCTTGCCTGGCGGGGATTTTCCCTGGGACGGGTTTTCCCGGCTGCGCGATGATCTGGCGCGGCGGTATCCGTTCCTGCCGCTGGCCACCGTGACCCGGCTGACGCGCGCCCATGGCACACGCGCCGCGGCCTTGCTGGGAGACGCGCGCACGCCAGCCGATCTCGGCCCGGTACTGGGCGCCGATCTGACGGGGCGGGAAGTGGACTGGCTGAGACGCGAGGAATGGGCGCGGACAGCCGGGGACATCCTCTGGAGACGGGGGAAACTGGGATTGCGGTTCGGGCCGCCGGACATCAACGCCCTGGAACGGTATCTCGCAGCGTCTTCCTGAGAAAAAACTTACTGTACGTGCCAGCGTAGTTTTCCAGCGACGCGAACACCTCATAGCCGCCGCGGAGATAAAACGCTTTCGCCGCCGGATTGAAAGTCTCCAGCGTCGATGCGGCCGCGCCGTGATCGCGCGCCATCGTTTCGGCCGCGTTCAGCAACCGCGCGCCCTGGCCATGACCGCGCCACGCCGCCGCGACCCACAGCCATTGCACATGCAAATAATTGCCCCAGACATAACCCATGCAGCCGCCGACCCATTCTCCCCGGTCCTGGCGCAGGAAATAACCGACGGGCTGATAATCCAATGCGCCGGTCAGGGCCATGGAGAAGGTGGCCACATGGTCCTCCACGAAATCCCGCAGATCGGAGGAGGGAAACGGCTCAAAGATCAGCAGGGGTTTATCGGCCATCGTCAGTGCCTTTTCCGGTCCTGGACCCATGTGTAAAGGCCGCTTGAGACCACGATGCAAGCGCCCAGGGCTGTCCAGCCGCCCGGCACGTCGCCGAACACGAGCCATCCCATCAGCGTGGCGAACACCAGCAAGGTGTAGCCATAGGGCTGCACCGCGCTCGCCTCCGCGTGATCCAGCGCCTTGATCAGCGCGTAATGCGCCAGACTGCCGAGTACGCCCACGGCCAGCATCAGCAGCCAGCCTTGGGCATCAGGCATGCGGAATTCCCAGGGGGCGATCAGGGAAATCGCGGCGAGGCCGGCGAACGCCGACCACAGCAAGGTCGTTTCTGGCCGGTCGTCGCGCGCCAGGAAGCGCACCATGATCTGATACAAAGCCCACAGAAACGCCCCCAGCAGCGGAATGAGCAGCGGCCAGGAAACCGTGCCGAACCCCGGACGGATGATCAGCATCACCCCGGCGAAGGCGGCGATCACCGACAGCCAGCGATGCAAGCCGATCCGCTCCCCCAACAGAGGCGCCGACATCGCGACCACCATCAGCGGCGAGGCGGCGGCCACGGCATGAGTGTCCGCCAGCGGCAAATACTGGAGGGCGACCACGAAGACCGCGCCCTCGACCAGCGCCAGCAGGGCCCGCGCCGTCTGCATCCAGGGCCGGGCGGTGCGCGCCATGCGCCGTATCCCGTGC
>JAYVCG010000465.1:0-7474 GCA_043750075.1 Acetobacteraceae bacterium
GTCACGGCGGCACGGTCGTTGTTTTGCACCAGATGGTTACGCGCGGAGGCGGCGTTCAGGGCGTTCGCCGCTGGTCTGGCTTTTATCGTGGAGGAGCCACTTTCCATGTCCCGCGCGCCCGGACGATGGGTCAGGGTTTCCAGCAGTGCGCGGATGGCCGGTGCGTCCGGCTGTTCACCGAACCGGGAAAGCCATGCGGACAATTCAGGCACGTCCGGGATATAGGCGGTGCCAAGATACCGGTCGGCCAGGATCGCGCCACGCAAGGTGTCGCTTTCCATATGGTCCATCTCCCGCTTCGCCTCGGTGATGGAACCGGCGCGTTGCAGAGCGAAAATACGCCTGGTCCGGGCTGTATCACCGGGGGAAAGGGGCTGTGGCAGGGCGACGCCGTGTGCGCCAGGCATGCCAATGCGAGGGATCGCCAAAGCGGTCTGTTCGACCGGTTCATCCGCGTTCTTCGCCCAGGTGGGGGCGCCGAGGCCTGTCGCCGAAAGCGCGGTGACAGCCAGCAGAAGTGAACGCATCCAATGGCGTCCCATCGTGGGGCGTCTCGTTTGCATTATTCGCAAATAGACTTTCAATCCAATGGTGGCAAGACCTAAGTTGCTCTCGTCGGCACTTCGAAGGGAATCGAGGCTGAGTGGACTGCACTGACCAAGGGCTGCTCAAAGGTAAGTCGCCATGAGCAGATTGCTTCAAAAGTTACTGGAATGACTATGATTTTCCACCGGCTTATCCACATCTCGCAGGTGCGAAAAGAAGGCTGTTTCAGGCCCTGGGCGGAGATCAAAATTTTTTTTGAAACATGACTGAGGCGGGAGCCCGGCCATGAGGCAAATCTCCGGGACCTTTTCCGCCCGCGGGTCCGCTGCCATCTTCTTTCCGTGCTTCGCCTCCATCGCCTGGTCCTGACCGATTTTCGAAACCACGCTTCGCTGACATGGCGGCCGCGGGCGCCGATCAGTATCCTGTGCGGTCCTAATGGATCAGGTAAAACCAATGTGCTGGAGGCGATCTCCCTTCTCGTCCCAGGCCGCGGCCTGCGCGGCACCCGCGCCGCCGATCTCCCACGCCGCGACGGTCCCGGCTCCTGGGCCGTGGCGGGACGGTTCTCAACGGTGCTGGGAGAGGCGGATATCGGCACTGGCACCGCGCCTGAGGGAGGCGAACGGCGGGTGTTCCGCCTGGATGGCGTCCCTCCCCGCACCCAGATGGAGATCGCCCATCGCGCCGCCGCGGTCTGGCTGACCCCGCGGATGGACCGGCTGTTCCAGGAAGGCGCCTCCGGCCGCCGCCGTTTCCTGGACCGGCTGGTCTGGGCTCTGGAGTCCGGGCACGCGCGGGAGGTCGCCGCGCATGACGCCGCCATGGCGCATCGCAACCGCCTCCTGTCCGAGGGACGCGTGGAGCCCGCCTGGCTTTCCGGGCTGGAAGATACCATGGCACGCCATGGTGTGGCGGCCACGGCGGCCCGGATGGCCCTGGTAAGCCGGTTGAACGATGTCCCGGCCCAGGAAGAAGGCTCGGGCATGTTTCCGGCGGCCTTGATCGGCCTCCTCTGCCCGATCGCGGAGCGTCTGGCCGTATCACCCGCTCTGGAGGTGGAAGATTGGCTGCGCGCCGGACTGGCCGCCAACCGAGGCCGTGACGCGGCCTCGGGCGGCACGGCGCTGGGGCCGCACCGGGCGGACATGACGCTGACCGACGCGGATACCAGGACCGAAGCCGCGCTGGCCAGCACCGGGCAGCAGAAAACCCTGCTGATCAGCGTGATCCTGAATCATGCCCATCTGATCGCGGAAGCGCGTGGCTTCGCGCCGCTGCTGCTGCTGGACGAGCCCGCGGTGCATCTGGACGTGACGCGGCGGGTGGCCCTGTTCCAGGCGCTGCGCGAGTCACCCGCGCAGGTCATCATGACGGGAACCGACGCGGAGGTTTTTCTGCCCCTGGCGGATCACGCCGAGGCGTGGCGGATCATGGAGAATGGGGCACTGGCGCCCGAGCCAGGGTTTTCGGCCGTGCCGCCCCTGTCCTCCGGCGCCCGCGCGTGCTAAGAATCTATAGTAGTGACATCACCACCAGGAGGCACAAGCCGGCATGTCCGATACCGCCGCGACACCCCCCGATTCAGAGCCTGACAACGGCGAGGCGTACGACGCCGCGTCGATCTCCGTTCTGAAGGGCCTGGACGCGGTTCGCCGCCGTCCGGGGATGTATATCGGCGACACCGATGATGGCTCCGGCCTGCATCACATGGCGTTCGAGATCATCGACAACGCCGTGGACGAGGTCCAGGCGGGGTACGCGGGCAAGGTCGAACTCACGCTGAACGGCGACGGCAGCGTCACCGTGCGGGATGACGGGCGAGGTATCCCGACCGACATGCATGAGGAAGGGATTTCCGCCGCCGAGGTGGTGCTGACCCGGTTGCACGCGGGCGGCAAGTTCAACCAGAACTCGTATAAGGTTTCAGGCGGGTTGCATGGCGTCGGCGCCGCCGTGGTCAACGCGCTGTCGGAGCGGATGGAAGTCCGCATCTGGCGCCAGGGGCTGGAGCACCGCATCCGTTTCCGGCACGGCGACACCGTGGAGCCATTGACCGTCATTGGCCCGGCGCCGGAGCGCGGCAACGGCACCGAGGTCACGTTCAAGCCAAGCCCAGGGACGTTCACGCGGACGGAGTTCGAGTTTGGGCTGCTGGAACGGCGGCTGCGGGAACTGGCGTTCCTGAACTCCGGCATGACCATCGTGCTGCGCGATGAGCGGCACACGCCGGCGGTGGAAAGCATCATGCGCTACGATGGCGGCCTGATCGCCTTCGTGGAGTGGCTGGACCGGTCGAAAACCGCCGTGTTCACCCCGCCGGTCAGTCTGAAGACCCCGGCCGAGCAGGCGGGCATCAGGGTGGAATTCGCCCTGTCGTGGAACGACAGTTTCCACGAGACGATGCTGTGCTTCACCAACAACATCCCCCAGCGCGACGGCGGCACGCATCTGGCGGGCTTCCGCCAGGCGCTGACCCGCGTGGTGTCCAAATACGCCGAGAGCATGGGCAAGAAGGACAGCCTCGCCCTGGTCGGCGAGGACATGCGCGAGGGCATGACCGCCGTGCTGTCGGTGAAGGTGCCGGACCCGAAATTTTCCTCCCAGACCAAGGACAAGCTGGTCAGTTCCGAGGTCTCGCCGGTGGTGCAGGCCGCCGTGGCCGACGCGGTGTCGCACTGGTTCGAGACGCATCCGCGGGAAGCCAAGGGCATCATCCAGAAGGTGATGGACGCCGCCGCGGCGCGGGAAGCGGCGCGCAAGGCCCGCGAGCTGACGCGGCGCAAGGGCGTGCTGGATATCTCCACCCTGCCCGGCAAGCTGGCGGACTGCCAGGAGCGCGACCCGGCGAAATGCGAGATCTTCCTCGTCGAGGGCGACAGCGCGGGCGGCTCGGCCAAGCAGGGGCGCGACCGCAAGTTCCAGGCGATCCTGCCGTTGAAGGGCAAGATCCTCAACGTCGAGCGGGCGCGGTTCGACCGCATGCTGGGCTCTCAGGAAATCGGCACGCTGATCACGGCGCTTGGCACCGGCATCGGCCAGGGGCCGGTCGAACAGGGCGGCTTCGACGCGGGCAAGCTGCGCTATCATCGCATCGTCATCATGACCGACGCCGACGTGGATGGTTCCCATATCCGCACGCTGCTGCTGACCTTCTTCTTCCGCCAGATGCGCGAACTGATCGAGCGCGGGCATTTGTTCATCGCTCAGCCGCCGTTGTACCGGGCGAAGCGGGGCGGCGATGAGCGGTATCTGAAGGACGATGACGGGCTGGAGACATTCCTGCTCGATAAGGCGCTGGCCAATGCAAGGCTGAGTTACACCGATGGGCGCGTGCTGGAAGGCGACGAACTGCGCCAGGAAGTGCGGCTGCTGCGGGAGGCGACGCTGCATCTGCGGCGGCTGGCGCCGGGCATTCCGGTCATGTTGCTGGAACAGGCGGCCATCGCGGGCGTGCTGACCCTGGACCGGAACCGCGCCATGTCCAACGCGCCGCTGCTGGCGCAACGGCTGAACGCCGTGTCGCTGCCCGCCGAACGCGGCTGGGTCGTCAGCGCGGACAATGGCGTGATCCTGTCCCGCACCGTGCGCGGCGTGGTGGAGAAATATAGCCTGGACCCCGTGGCGCTGCGCAGCGCCGAAGTCCACTGGCTGTCCGAACGGGCAGAGGCTCTGGCGGGACGGTTCGCCCAACCCGCCGGGCTGAAGCTGGAACAATTCCCGCAGACCGAGGTGGCGGGCCCCGCGACGGCGTTCGAGCGCATCATGAGCCAGGGACGGCGCGGGTTGAGCATCCAACGCTTCAAGGGACTGGGCGAGATGAACCCGGATCAGTTGTGGCAAACCACGCTGGACCCGGCGGCGCGTTCCATGTTGCAGGTCAAGGTGGGCGATTCCGAGGAAGCGGCGCAGGTGTTCAGCACGCTGATGGGCGATGTGGTGGAACCGCGGCGGGAGTTCATCGTGGGGAACGCGTTGAAGGTGGCGAATTTGGATGTGTGAGGGTGGGATGATTTAAGGATGTTTTCGTTATGTATATAATTGCGCAGAATCTCCGCGATCTCCGTGGTTGACACTTTCCGCCCTCCGGACCGCGTGGACTTGCCGGACGGACACTGACACACCATACTCTTTGAAAGAGCACCCCCCATGAGTTACCTGCGCAGCGGCGTCTTCCTGGCCCCGTTTCACGCCCTTGGCGAAAACCCCACCCTCGCGCTGGAACGCGACATGGAGCTTTTGCAGCATCTCGACCGGCTGAATTATCATGAAGCCTGGATCGGCGAACATCATTCCGGCGGTTTTGAGATCATCGGCTCGCCCGAGATGTTCATCGCCGCCGCGGCGGAGCGCACGCGGCACATCAAACTCGGTACCGGCGTGGTGTCGCTGCCGTATCATAACCCGTTCATTCTGGCCGACCGGGCGGTGCAGCTCGATCACATGACCCGTGGCCGCGCCATGTTCGGCGTCGGTCCGGGCGCGCTGGTGCATGACGCGAAGAAAATCGGCATCAAGCCTGAGAATCAGCGGCGCATGATGAATGAATCGCTCGATGTCATCGTGAAATTGTTGCGCGGCGAGAGTGTCACTGAGAAGACCGATTGGTACGATCTTGAGGACGCCAGGCTGCAATTGCCGTGTTATACGCGGCCGGTGATGGAAATGGCCGTCGCCGCCGCGCGCTCTCCCGCCGGAGCCATCGCCGCTGGGCGGCACGGCATTGGCATGCTGTCCATCGGCGGCACCAGCCATGAGGCGATGCTGCATCATGCCGCCAACTGGGGTTTGTACAGTGAGCAGGCGCGTTTGCATCAGCATGTGCCCGATCGGGACAAGTGGCGGCTCGTCACGTTGTTTCACATCGCGGAGACGCGGGAGAAGGCGCGGGAGAACGTGCGGCACGGTTTGGATGATTTTTGCGATTATTTCCGGGATGTCGCGACTTTTCCCATTGTGCCAGGGGATATCGCGGACCGGTTTCAGTTCCTGACCGAGAGTGGCGCCGCCTGCATTGGCACGCCGGATGACGCCATCGCGCATATTGAAAGGTTGTTGAAGGGGTCTGGGGGGTTTGGCGCCATTCTGGAACTCGCGCATAACTGGGCTGACCGGGCGGAGACCAACCGGCATTATGAGTTGATGGCGCGGTATGTGCATCCGCGGTTTCAGGGGTCTCGGGAGTGGCGGCGGGAGAGTTATGCGTATGCGCGGGATCATCACGATCAGTTTGTCGGGCAGTCCGCGGCCGCGGTGCAGGTGGAGATTGACCGGCTGGCCTCTGTAAGGGCGAAGGCGGGGGAATAGCTGTATCCATGCGGGGCTTTGCCCCGGACCCCACCAGGAGGGCGCTGCCCTCCTGGACCTCCCGCCAGGGACAGTGTCCCTGGACCCCATCCATTGGGGACTCCCTGGGATGGGTCCAGGGGCCAGGCCCCTGGCGGAGCCCCGGCCTTCCTTCAACCCCTCACCGATACTGCTTCAACAAATAATCCACCAACGGATTATCCCTCCCCGGATCAAGCAAATGCCGGAAATGCCGCGACACCCGCCCCCGCGTCCCCTTCCGCCACGCCACCAGATCAAACGCCGCGGACGGCGAATAATCCTCCGTCAACCCCGCCACCAAAAACCGCGCGAACGGATCACGCCCAGTACGGATGGGCTCGCCCTTACGCGCCGCGTACCAGACAGGATCGAAAAATTCGTTGGGTGACACAACCCCATTCCGCCGGTGCGCCAGAAAATGCCCCAACGCCGACTGCCCCTCAGCAAGCGCATGAGCCTTCCGGTACCACACCGGATCGAAAAACACGATCGGCCGCCGGCCTGCCTTCTCCCCCACCAGGAAATAATGCGCCAGCGGATTGACCCCCAGACGCACCACCTCGGGATTGGTCGCGGCATACCAGCGGCAATCGAAATAAAAATTCGGCTGCCGCTCCTCCCGCCAGCCAAACTCACAATAATGCTTCAACGGATCAATGCCGGAACTCAACACATCGCCACTGTGCAGCGCATAATAATTGTCGTCCAGCACACCCGCGCCGCGCAACACCAGCAAATCGGCCGGCGCATCGCGCACCGTTAAAAACACATCGTCCTCCGGCCCGGACGCGGGGGGCGGAGGCAAACCCACCGCCGCCCACAAGACAGCGGACGGCGCCACCCCGCCCCCATGCCGCCGCCGCAGGAAATCCGCCAGCGGAGACACACCATCGCCCAAACCATGGGCCGCGCGATACCAGCCCGGATCGAACCTGTCCGAGGGACGGCAATCACGCGCCTCACCATGAGAGCGGTAATGCAGCAAGGGAGACTCATGCGCCGGCACGGAGTGGGCGGACCGGTACCATGCGGGATCGAAATACGGATTGGGCGCGCGATCCTCCCGCCAGCCATGCGTGGCATAGTGGTACAACGGGTCCATGCCCGCTTCCGCGACATCGGCATGGCAACGCCGGTACCAAACGGGATCGAACAGACCGGTTGCCTCGATCGCGGCGGCATCGGACCCGGTATCCGCCTCCACGGAGGCATGATCCGTGGAAATGTCTCCCACGGGCTTCGGCGCGGCCTCCAGCACGGCGCGGAGCTGGCGCACCGGCACGCCGCGCGACAATTTTCCGGACCATTCCGCGCATTCCACCGGGGTCGGCGCGCGCTTCAGCACGGCCTCGAACACTTCAAACACCGCCGCTTCGATCCCATCGCGCCGTCCGGGCGGAGTTTCCGTCATCACTGCCTCCCTGAAACAAACAGACGAAGCAACGCGGCGCCTCTCCGGCCCAGCCATCTCTGGTTGCGTGCGCCGGTGAATGCCGGTAAATCTGTTCTGTATCCCAATGGGGTATCCGAATGAAGCGAACAGTTGGACGAAATTCCATTCACAGAGTGGTCTCAGCTTCTCGCGCAAGTCAACAACGGA
>JAYVCG010000466.1:0-5260 GCA_043750075.1 Acetobacteraceae bacterium
GTGCAGGTCCATGGCACGATCATGTCGGTGGCGCCGCACGCGAAAGACCCGAACCGGATGGTGATCGGGGCGCGTTACAATGGGGAGATTTATGGCACCGAGGACGGAGGCGCCACCTGGGACTCCCTGCCACTGCCACAGGGGGTGAAGGACATTTATTCGCTCGCCATCGCCTGACGGCAACGAAACGGGCGGCCTCCTTTCGTGGGGAGGCCGCTTTTTTGTTTCATTTCACTCGATGCCGCGCGAACCCCAGCGCGATCAGGCCGGACAAAAACAGGCTGAGGGAGAAGGGTTCGGGCAGATCGGCGGTGAACGTCGTCGCGTTCGGCGCGAAATCCGAGATTTGCGCGTTTCCTGGCGCCACTTGCGCGTCGCGCGGCCACAGGTTGAAACCGTATTGCAGCGGCGTGAAGCCCGACAGGGACGGCAAGGATGTCAGTGGCACGTCGATCTGGAAGGTGGCGCCTGAAATGTGCGCCGATCCAGGCGGGAGCGAGACATTGCCTCCTGTCACACCCAGACCGTTCATGGTGACCACGGAGTCGAAGACCACATTGGGCAGGCCGAGGCTGGCGAAGCTGTTGGCGCCTTTGCCGCGATTGATCCCGTAGACGTACAGCAATCCAGCCGTTGGAGACTGGTCGATCGGACCGGCCATGGTGGCGCCGATGTGGAAGGTCACGCCGTCAAATGTCGCGAAAACGGACACCACATCGAGGTCGGCTCTGATCCGTCCGGTGTAGGAGGGGATGAAATCGTTGGCCGGGTCCGTGATCGTGACCGCGCTGGCGGGGGTGGCGAGCGCGGCGGCGGCGAGAAATCCGGCGGCCGTCAGGCGGGTTCGCATGGAGTGGCGGTGCATGGTGATTGTCCCTGCTGCATGTTCCCGGTTCAAGGACGGTTGGGCCGGGGGGTTTATTCCCCATCAAGGGAGAGGGGCTGTCATGCGCTGAAGGCATTGTGCCGGTTTTTTCAATACCACCAGCATGATGTTCCGTGTTTAACAGGAGACTCCCGTTCCTGCCGTCCTCGTGGGGGAGGGACACATTTTTTTGAAGATGATGAACACGGATGAAGTCTGGATGTTCAGCAGAGTAGTCAGAGCCGGAACTGGGCTGTGGGTGAAGGGATGGGGTTTGTTATTTTAGCTGAATGATTCTGTTTCATGAAGCTGAGGCCCAGGCGAGGAACAGTACGAAGGCGGTGATGGCGAGGCAGGCATGGATCACGCGCGCCACGCCAGCCACATGGGGCGCGCGTTGGCGCAGCAGCGGCACACAGGGGCCCAGTACCAGCGCGCTCAGGAACAGGGCGGCGGCGATGATGCCGAAGGAACCAACGCCCATGGCATCGCCCTGACGCGGACCGCGTAATGCCAGCAGCAGCAAGACGAGGCCCGCGGCGCCCGTCAGTCCGTGCGTCCTGCTCAAAAGCGGCTGGCGCGGGCTGCCTTTCAATGCCAGCAGCGCCACGATCACACCCAGGATGACCGCGGCGGACAGAACGAGAAAAGTAGCGCGGATTATGTAACGACGCCCAGGGAACGCAGGCGGGTGATTTCGGATTCGGAATAACCGGCTTCGCGCAGCACCGCGTCGTTGTGCTGGCCGAGGGCGGGTGCGCGTCTGGGGGGGATTTTATCGACGCCGCGCAGATGGAACGGGGAAGAAACGGTCAGGGTCTCGCCGTCCTCGAACGGCACCAGGGCGCCGCAGTCGCGCATTTGCTGGTCGGTGAGGGTTTCGTTGACGGTGGCGACGATGCCGAAGGTGACGCCGACGCCGTCGAGGATGGTCCGCCATTCGGCCAGATCGCGTCTGGCGAATTCCGCGTCGAGAATTTGTAATAAATCGCGCGCGTTGGCTTTGCGGGCATCGCCGGTGGCGAAGCGGGGGTCGCGGATCAGGTCTTCGCGGCCGATGGCGGACAGGAAGCCGGGGAGTTGGCGTTGTTCGTTGAACAGCGCCATGATGAACCAGCGGCCGTCGCTTGTCTGGTAATGATTGGCGAGGGCGTTGGGCGCGTCCTCGCGTACTGGGCGGTGGACGATGTGTTCGCCGAACAGGCGGGTTTGCACGGCGCAGCCATTGGCCCACAGGCCGTTCTGCAACAGGGAGGATTGCACGACGCCGCCTTCGCCGGTTTTCTCGCGGCGGTAGAGGGCGGTGACGATGGCGGCGTAAAGGCCGGTGGCGCTGGGGTGATCGCCCATGCCGGGCATGGAGCGCGCGGGGGGTGTCGTTGCCTCCGCGCGGACCTGATCCATCAGGCCGGTGCGCGCCCAGTAGGCGGTGGAGTCGAAGCCGGTTTTCGCGGCTTCCGCGCCTTCCTCGCCATAGGCGGTGAAGGAGGCGTAGATCAGCCTCGGGTTCAGGGCCATCAGGTGGTCGGCGGACAGTTTTAGTCTGTCACGCACGGGCAGCGGGAAATTCGTCACGAACACGTCGGCGGAAGTGATGAGTTTGTGGAGGGCGGCGATGCCGTCTTCGTGTTTCAGGTCGATGGCGAGGCTGCGTTTATTGCGGGAGGTGAGTTGCCAGTAGTAATCCACGTCGCGGCCTGGCAGGGGGCCGCGGCCGCGCCAGGGGTCGCCCACGCCGGGGGGTTCGATTTTGATCACGTCGGCGCCGAAGTCGGACAGGATGGTGGCGGCGGCGGGACCGGCGATCCAGCTCGCGCAGTCGATGACTTTCAGGCCGGTGAACAGGCTTTCGGGCATGGGGAGTGTCCTTTGTCTGAGGAAGGAAGGCCAGGGCTCTGCCCTGGACCCGCCAAGGGCTCGCCCTTGGAACCATTCCATTGGAGTGGGTCCAGGGGCCAGGCCCCTGGCGGGGTACTGGGCGGAGCCCCGGCCTTACCTTAAGGCGCCTGATTACCAAAGATGATCGTCCCCGACGCGGCGAACATCCCGCCCACGCCATGACACACGGAGATTTTCGCCCCCGGTATTTGCGCCGCCGCCGTGCCCCGCATTTGCCGCACGCTCTCCTGCAACGCGTACATCCCATACATGCCCGAATGCATGTAAGACAAACCACCGCCATTGGTGTTCAACGGCAGCTTCCCGCCCGGTGCCGTGTTGCGCCCGGCGATGAACGCGGCGGCCTCCCCGCGCGGCAGGAACCCAAGATCCTCCAGCCCATAGATCGGCAAATGCGCGAACGCGTCATAGATCATGAGATGATCCACATCGCCGATGCTGGGACTGATCCCCGCCTGCTGAAACGCCGTCGGACCCGCGACCCGGAAAGCACGCGACGAAGTAAAGTCCTCCATCTGACTGACCATCGGCGTCTCGACACTCTCTCCCGTGCCGAGAATGTAGACGGGCTTCGTCTTGAAATCCCGCGCCCGCTCGGCGGATGTCAGGATCAACGCACCGCCGCCATCGGTCACAAGGCAGCACATCAGCAAACGGAACGGCCAGGCGATCATGCGGCTGTTCAACACATCGTCGGTGGTGATCGGCGTCTTGAACGTGGCGCGCGGATTCTTCGCCGCCCATTCCCGCTGCACGACGGAAACCTGCGCGATCTGCTCCTCCGTCACCCCATACGTCTTCATGTACCGCAGCACCGGAATGGTGAACATACTGGGCGGTCCCATCGGGCCAAACGGCTGCTCGAACTGACCGTTCAACGAGGATGGCGGCACGGTACGGCCCGGATTGCCAATGCGGGACTTGCCGCTCTCGCCATGCGTGATCAGGATGGTCTTCGCCAGACCCGCCTCGATCGCCGCCGCCGCGTGGCGGACATGGAGCATGAACGAGCACCCGCCCACCGATGTCCCATCCACCCAGGTCGGCGTGATGCCGAGATAATGCGCCAGTTGCACCGGCGTCTCCCCGGCGGTGGCGATCCCGTCAATGTCCTTGGGCCGCAATCCGCAATCGGCCATGGCGTTCAGCGCCGCGTCAGCATGAAGCTGAATCTGCGACATGTTGGGGATGACACCCAGTTCGGTCGTCTCGGCGGCGCCGACGACGGCGACAGCGTTTCTGCGCATGGTCTTTAACCTCTCGCCGGGCGGAACAAGGGCAGCGAGATGGTGTCGTTCTGCTTCTCGAACACCACCTCCAGTTCCATGTCGAGCTGCAACGCCTCGGGGGTTTGCTCGCATTCGACGATGTTGCTCATCATGCGCGGCCCCTCGGCCAGTTGCACCACCGCGATGGCGTAAGGCGGTTTGAAGCCCGGCACCGGGCGGTGATGAATGACATAGCTCCACAGCACGGCCTTACCGGAGGCCTTGAACCAGCTCACTTTCCGGGACGCGCATCCCGGACAGAACGGACGCGGCGGGAAATACGTCTTCCCGCAGGCATCGCAGCGTTGCAGCCGCAACTCCCCCTCATGGGCGCCATCCCAGAAATGTTTCGTTTCAGGCGTTGGCACCGGTAAGGCGCGTCCTGCTTCAGCCATTGTCGGCGTTTCCTCTTGTGAACGGGTTCAGGCGGCGGTCTGTCAGGCGGCGGTCTGGCGGCAGACCTTGCCGGTGATATAGGCGACGCCTTCCGGTCCCACCTGCTCGGCGTGCATGCAGCCCGCGGGCACCTCACAATGATCGCCGGCACGGAAGGCCTCCGGCTTGCCGTCGCGGGTGATGGTGATCTCGCCGCCAAGCACCATGATCCGCGCGTCGAAATCATGCGCGTGGGTGTCAACGGCATGACCGGCCTTCTGGCCGCCATGAACGACCTCGAAGCCCTCGCGGCGCAGATCGGCCTCGAACGCCTCGCGCGTCAGCGGTCCGCTACGGCGCCGTCCAGAGACATAGGCGACACCTTCCGGGCCGACCTGCTCGGCATGGGTGCAACCGGCGGGCACCACGCAACTGTCCCCGACGCGGAAGGTTTCGGGCTTGCCTTCGCGGGTGATGGTGATTTGCCCGCCAAGCACCATGATCCTGGCGTCGAAATCGTGGATGTGATCGGGATCGATCAGGTTGGGGCGCAGGCTGCCATTGACGACGCGGTAGCCCTCGCGGCGCAGGTCCGCTTCAAAGCCGAGACGATCCATGGGTGTTCTCCTGTTGGTGTGATGGGGCGCGGCGTCCGGCGACATAGATCGCCCCCGCTGACCCCGCGGTTTCGGAATGACGGCAGCCGGCGGATATCTCGAACGTTTCGCCCGTCTGGTAGGTCCGCGTGGCCGCGCCGTCGCGGATGATGGTCATGACGCCATCGACGACCATCAGGCGGGCATCGAAACCATGGGCGTGTTCAGCGTTCACGGCGCCGGGTTTCATCGTGTTG
>JAYVCG010000467.1:0-6217 GCA_043750075.1 Acetobacteraceae bacterium
GCTTTCGCCGTGGCGGGCCCGCGGGCGGGCGGCCTGAAAAAGAAACAGCCCGGCCGCGCGTTTCCCCCCTTGGCGCGGACCGCGCGAGAGTGACACAACTCTCCTTGCCTGGCGGATGCGCCGGGCGCGGGCGAACCACGGGCGGGAGCGGGCGGCGATGGCGGATGTGGCGACGGTATTCGGGGGCTCGGGGTTCATCGGGCGCTATGTGGTGCGCCTCCTCGCCCGCGCCGGGATGACCGTGCGTGTCGCCGTGCGGGACACGGAGGCAGCGTTGTTCCTCAAGACCGCTGGCACGATCGGCCAGGTGGTGGCGTTGCGGGCCCCGGTCACGGATGACCGGGCGGTGAAGCGCGCGGTGGAGGGGGCGGACTGGGTGGTTAATCTGACCGGCATCCTCAGCGAATCCCGTGCCGCGACGTTCCAGGCCATCCATGTGGAATCCGCTGGCCGGGTGGCCCGCGCCGCCACGGCCGCGGGGGCAAGCCGTCTGGTCCACATGTCGGCCATCGGCGCCGATCCGGCCAGCCCCAGCCGGTATGGCGCCTCGAAGGGCGACGGGGAGAACCTGGTCCGCGCCGCCTTTCCGGACGCCACCATCCTGCGTCCCTCGGTGGTGTTTGGCCCCGAGGACCATTTCTTCAACCGTTTCGCCGGCATGACCCGGATGTTGCCCTTCATGCCGGTGATCGAGGGCGCGACGCGGATGCAGCCAGTGTATGTGGGCGATGTCGCCGACGCGGTGCTCGCCGCCCTGCGCTCGGATACCGCTCTGGGCAAGACCTATGAACTGGGCGGGCCGAAAGCGTGGATGTTCGTTGATTTGCTGGCGTATATCCTGAAGGTCACGGGGCGCGATCTGCCGCTGGTCAACATGCCGCGGGGGCTGATCTGGTTGCAGGCCTGTGTGATGGAGAGGTTGCCGGGCAAGCTGCTCACCCGCGATCAGTTACGGATGCTGGCGCGGGACAATGTGGTGGCTTCCGGCGCCATGGGGCTGGCCGATCTGGGTGTGACCGCGACAGCGGTGGAGCAGATCGTGCCCGCCTATCTGCGGCGCTACCGGCGGGGCGGGGGACGGCGGGAGACGGTGCAGGCGGCGTGAGGTCCAGGGGCTCGGCCCGTCATACGAAGCATGCCAAGGGCATGACGCGGGGCGGCGCCCCGGTCTTCCTTCCTTCAGTCAGTGCTTTTCTGGACCCGCGACAGGACGATCGCATCAAGGAAAAAGTCAGGGCTTCGCCCTGACTGTTTTATTCCGCCGCCGCCCTCACTTTCCCGCCGAGTCCGGGTGAAGCCAGCATCCGCTTCACCGTCGCGTCGTCGAAGTTCAGTACCTGACGCAGCACTTCCTCGTTATGCTCACCCAGCAAAGGCGAACGCTTCACCTCTGTCACATGTTCCGACATTTTGATCGGATTACCCACCGTCAGGAACTTCCCGCGGGTGGGGTGATCGACCTCAACCACGGTGCCAGTGGCGCGCAAGGAAGGTTCCTCGGCGATTTCCTTCATCGACAGGATCGGCCCGCAAGGAATGTCGTATTTGTTGAGAATGTCCATCGCCTCGAACTTCGTCCGCCCCATGGTCCATTGCTCGATCGTGGCGAAAATCGCTTTCAACTTTGGCAGCCGCGCCGCCGGACGCGCATAACCCGGATCAGTCTTCCACTCCGGCTTCCCTATCACATCGCAAATCGCCTCCCACACCGGCGCCTGGGCGATGAAATAAATATAGGCGTTCGGATCGGTTTCCCATCCCTTACACTTCAGAATCCATCCCGGCTGTCCGCCGCCCGAGGCGTTGCCCGAACGCGGCACCGAATCCCCAAACTCCCCATCCGGGTACTGTGGAAATTCGGTCAGCGGCCCGTGCGCGAGACGCTGTTGATCGCGCAACTTCACACGGCACAAATTCAACACGCCATCCTGCATCGCCACATCGACTTTTTGCCCGCGCCCCGTCGCGTGCCGGTGATGCAGCGCGCAGACGATGCCAAGCGCCAGATGCAGCCCGGTGCCCGAATCGCCGATCTGCGCGCCGGTCACGGTCGGCGGCCCATCGTCGAACCCGGTGGTGGACGCCGAGCCGCCCGCGCATTGGGCGACATTCTCGTACACCTTGCAGTCCTCGTAGGGTCCGGGACCGAACCCCTTGATCGAGGCGAGAATCATGCGCGGGTTCAGCGCCTGGATGTGCTCCCATGTGAAGCCCATGCGATCCAGCGCGCCGGGGGCGAAATTCTCCACCATCACGTCGCAGGATTTGACCAGTTCCTCCAGCACGTGCTTCCCGTCGGCATCGCGCCCATCAATGGTGATGGAGCGTTTGTTGTGGTTCAGCATCGTGAAATACAGGCTGTCCACATCAGGGATGTCGCGCAACTGGCCGCGGGTGATGTCGCCCGTGCCCGGCCGTTCCACCTTGATCACGTCGGCGCCGAACCATGCCAGCAACTGTGTGCAGGTCGGGCCCGACTGGACATGCGTGAAGTCGAGAACCCGGACACCATCGAGGGCTTTGCTCATCGTGTTAATGCTCCTGTCGTCATGAGGGTCGCGTTGTCTTTCCCGTCGCGGCCCGCCCTGTTCCACACGTCATGGCCCGGCCTGACCGGGCCATCCCCCCCAGCATCGTGCCGGGAGAGATCCCCCGGCCGGGCCGGGGGATGGCGGGGCAGGGGGTCAGGCCGGCATGAACCGGACGTTACTTGTACATCGTCTGGGCTTTGGTGCCCGGCGCGTATTCGCGGGGATCGACCCAGATGTTGATCACCGCCGATTTGCCATCGCGCCGCACGGCTTCGCGGCCCCGGCGCAACGCGTTCGCGATTTCGCCCGGATCGCGCACTTCCTCACCGTAGCCACCCAGCATTTCGGCGAATTTACCGAAGGGGATGTCGCCTAGCAGGTTGCCAACGTTGCCGCGCTGTTCGCCATATTTGGCCAATTGGCCGTAACGGATCTGGTTCATCGCGGAATTGTTGCCGATCACCGCCAGATAGGGCACGCCGAAACGATTGGCGGTTTCCATGTCGAACGCGGTCATGCCGAAGGAGCCATCCCCGTAATAAACCAGCACCTCCTTTTCCGGGTTGGCGAGTTTCGCCGCGATGGCGAAGCCGGTGCCGACACCGAGCGAACCGAGCGCGCCGGGGTCCATCCAATGGCCGGGCGAGCGCGGACGCACCGCCTGCGCCGAGATTGTCACCACGTCGCCGCCATCGCCGATATAGATCGTGTCCTCGGTCAGGAACTCGTTGATTTCGTGCGCGACGCGGAACGGGTTGATGGGGGAGGCGTTGGACAGGAAGGTGGGCATCAGCTTTTCGGTGGCTTTCGCCTCGGCCGCCGTCAGACCTTTCATCCAGTCCTTGCGGGCCTGGCGTTTGTCGTTCTTCAGCCGTCCGCTCGCGGCCTGCGTCACCGCGTTCAGGATGGCGCCGGGATCGCCGACCAGGCCCAGGGCAATGTCACGATTTTTGCCGACGGTGCGGTAGTCCATGTCGATTTGTATTACTGTCGCGCCGCGGCCGAGACGCCGCCCATAGCCCATGCGGAAATCGAACGGTGTGCCGACGATGACGATGACGTCGGCGTTGTCGAAACCCTCGCGTCTTGTGCGGTCGAAATGATGCGGATCGCCGGGCGGCAGCAATCCGCGCGCGCCACCGTTGAAGTAGCCCGGAATGTCGAGGGCGCGCAGCAGGCCAATCGCCTCCTTGTGCCCGCGCGCGGTCCAGACCTGGGAGCCATACAGGATCACCGGGCGTTCACTGTTGACCAGGATGCCGGCGAGTTTCTCGATGTCCGCCGGATCGCCCACGGATTTCGTCGATGCGCGGTAATGTCCGGTTTGAGGAATGATCGCGGTCTTCGCTTCAATCTCCCGGTCCAGCACGTCGCGGGGGATTTCCAGATAGGATGGGCCGGGGGCGCCCGCGAAACATTCCCGCGCGGCCATGGCGATCATGTCGGCGATACGTTCGGTATTGCGCACCGAGGCCGACATCTTGGTGATCGGCTTCATGATATCGACATGGGGCAGGTCTTGCAGCGAGCCCATCATGTGCTGGCTGAGGGCGCCCTGGCCGCCGATGTGCAGCACCGGGCTTTCCGAGCGGAACGCCGTCGCGATCCCGGTCATGGCGTTCATCGCCCCTGGCCCGGCGGTCGTCACCACGCAGCCAAGCTTGCCGGTCTGGCGGGCATACCCATCGGCGGCATGGGCCGCGACCTGCTCGTGGCGCACGTCGATGATGCGGATGCCTTCATCGACGCAGCCATCGTAGATATCGATGATGTGGCCGCCGCAGAGGGTGAAGATCGTGTCCACCCCTTCGTTCTTCAGGGCTTTGGCGACCAGGTGACCGCCCGAGACGACGCTGCCGTCGCGCCGTTTCTGGAGCAGGGTGTCATCGGCTGTTGACGCGGACATGGGTTTATATTCCTTTAATGGGCGTGGTGGTCTGTGACGCGCGGGCTGGCGGTCAGGAGGATGGGACGGTCGTGGGAGGGCGTCTGAGAATGGTCCTCTCCTTTCCGCCTCCGGGGCTTCTGGCATCGAGGAAATCGCCGTGCCGTTCGACATGGGCGGCGAGGCCCATCGTGTGTTCGCGCACCAGGCGTTCGGCGCGGTCCGGGTCGCGGGCTTCCAGGGCGGCGATGATGGCGCGATGGTCGGCGACGGAGCGCCTCGCCCGGTTGTCCTGGGTCATCGTCACCGCCCGCACCGCCCGCATGTGGATGAACAGCGTGCCGGTGAGGTCCGCCATCAGTGCGACCCCGCCCAACCGGATGACCGCTTTATGGAACGCCATGTTGGCGTCCGAGTATTCGCTGAGTTGTCCGGACGGATCGTCCTCGAACCGGGCCAGTTGGGCGCGCAGGGCGGCGATGTCCTCCGCCGTGGCGCTTGTGGCGGCGAGGCGGGCGGCCATGCTTTCGATGGCGGCCCAGACGGTGATCATTTCGACGATCTCGCGTTTGGATTTACGCACCACCTGGATGCCGCGGCGGGGAATGGAGCGGACGAAGCCCTCTTGTTCGAGAATTGACAGTGCCTCGCGGATCGGGGTGCGGCTGACGCCGAGATCCTGGCAGAGCTGGCGTTCGTCGAGGCGGATTTCCTCCGCCTGGCCGTAGATGTCCATGCGGGTGATGGCGGCGCGGATGGCGTCGCGGGCGAGGGTGCGCAGGCCGCTGTTCACATGCAGCGGCGTCACCGTCAGCCTGTCCTGCGCGGGACCGCTCATGAGGGGGTCGGGAGCATGGCCGTTTGTTTCCTTCCTGTCCGTATTATGGATATTGTATACCAAAACGGTCAAGCGGCCACGCCCCCGATCCCCTCCAGGGAATCACCCATGGGTGGGTTCCAAGGCATGGCTTCTCGTTGCTCCCACGGCCAGATACGATTATGGAAGCCAGGATCGGCTGTCATAGTTCGCATCATTGAAGAAAATCGCCCCTCATGCGCATCAAGCAGAGCAAGACCCGCGGTCAGAAAATCACCCCCGCCCCGCTGGCGCAACGGCGGAAAATCAAACGATGGGCCTCGTTCCAGCCAAAAACCCGATCCGCCACGATCGCCCCGTTCCAGCAACGGGAACGCACCAAACGCGACCCGGCCCAGGCGCTGGCGTTCCTGGCGATGGCACTGATCAGCGCGGCGTTGATCACCCTGATCTGGACCCTGACCGAACACTCGATTGAGGATCAGACGGTGGAAACCCGTCTCCGGGTGAACCAGCAGGTGAAATCCGTGGCGAGTGTCCTCGCCCGCGACATCCAGCATGAGATGCTGATGGTCGATCAAAGCCTCGCCATCATCCAGGATGCGTGGAAGAAGGACAGCGACAGCGTCAACCTTGGCGAGGCGCGCAAACAGATGCTGGCGCTCACCGCCGTCGCCGACGACATCTTCGTCGCCGACGAACGGCGCGTCATCGTCCAGGGCACACTGCCGAAATCGGTCGGGCAAGGCTTCGGCTCGGCTTATGTGAGTTACACCAACGGCAGCCTGGAAGTGTTCGAGGCGGACGGCACCAAGGCCATCACCGGGCGGATTTCCGCCAGCAGCGTCAGCGGCAACACCATCACCGCGCGGCAGTTCCTGATGTACATCCTGCGCCCGCTCGACCGGCCGCGCGGCTGGTTCGTGGGCGCGTCGTACCGGTCGGAGGAAATCACCAAACTGTTCGCCGCGGCCAATCTCGGGC
>JAYVCG010000468.1:0-7331 GCA_043750075.1 Acetobacteraceae bacterium
TATCCCCCGCGTCCTGGCTGGATGTCACGTATCGCACAAGGCTCGACAAACGGACCATGAATGTCCGCATGGCGGACGCGGTGGCCTCGGTCGGTCCCAGCAAGTTCCGGCTGTCGGGCGGGTATCTGTACAGCACCTTCAATCCGCACACGCTTTACGATACGCCGCTGCCGCCCGCCGCCGGTTCGGCCTATTTCACGCCGCGTAACGAGATCACCTTGTCGCTGTCGAGCCGCTGGGATCAGTACCGCTTCTCCGGTTACGCCCGCCGGAATCTGGCGACCAATCAGATGATCAATTACGGTCTGAGCGCGGCTTACGAGGATGAATGTTTCATCTTCGACATCCGGTTCAACCGGCGGTTCACCTCGTTGCTGAATGATCATGGCTCGACGGCGTTGCTGTTTTTCTTCACCTTCAAAACGGTCGGCCAGTTTGGCTACCGCGCGATCTGACACAGGGACGCCGCCAATGTCACCCATCGCTTTGGTATTCAACGGGGCATTTTCTCCTGATGCATCGCGTGCCGCGTCCACCGGGGCGGGGAGCACCGCGCGCCGCCGCCGGGCACCGCGGCTCGCCACGGCTCTCCTGCTGTCCGCCCTCGCCCTGCCCTCCCTGGCCCACCCCTCCTGGGCGCAAAACGCGCTGCCCGGCACCCGCATCATCGCGGTGGTCAGCGGCGATGTGATCACCAGCGGCGACGTGGACAACCGCGCGCGGCTGTTCGCCCTGTCCTCCGGCCTGCCGACCACGAACGAGGTCATCACCCGCCTGAAAGCGCAGATTTCCAACCAGCTCATCGACGAGCGGCTGCGTTTGCAGGAAGCGCAGCGCCGCAAGGTCGTCGTGCCTGACAAGCAGATCGCCGGCGCCATCCGCGAGATCGAGCAGCGCAACGGCATGCCCGAAGGCGGGCTGCGGCAAAAACTCGCGGCCCTCGGCGTCAGCCACCGCACGCTCATCGACCAGATCCGCGTGCAGGTCGCCTGGAGCCAGGTGCTACGCGAGCAACTCGGCGAGAAACTGAACATCGCCGATGCCGAGATCGACGAGCAGATGCGTCTTCATGAACGTCAGATCGGCAAACCGGAATACCGGGTGGGGGAGATTTTCATCCCCGTGGACGATCCCGCCAACATCGCCGATGCGCGCCGTTTCGCGGAAACCGTGATCGGTGAGCTGCGCGCGGGCGCTGCCTTCGCGGCGGTCGCGGCGCAGTTCGGCCAGACCCAAAGCGCGCTGGAGGGCGGCGAACTCGGCTGGTTGCAGCTCACCCAGCTCGATCCGCAGGTGGCGCGGCTGGTGACGGAAATGCCGGTGGGCGCGATCAGCAATCCGGTGAAGGTGCCCGGCGGCTTTTCCATCATCACCATGCAGGGCAGGCGCGAGATCGGCCGCGACATCGGCACGTTCGTCGCGTTGCGGCAGGTTTTCCTGCCGTTCAGCACGCCGCTCGACCCGCAAAACCCGACCGAGCAGCAGCGTCAGTTGCTGGACAAGGCGCGCGGTCTGACGGCCAGCATCAAAACCTGCCCGCAGATGGAACAGGCCGCGCAAGCCAGCCGCTCCCCCCGCCCGGCCGACCCGGGCGAGGTGCGGCTGGAAACCGTGAGCCCGCCGCCGTTCCGGGAATTGCTGACCAAACTCCAGGTGGGGCAGACCAGCCAGCCTTTGGTCGCCAATGACGGGATCGCCGTGCTGATCCTCTGTTCGCGCGAACAAAAGAACACCGCCGTTCTGACGAAGGAGGACGTGCGCCGCCGCCTCGTCACCGACCGGGTGGAACTGGCGTCGCGGCAGTTGATGCGGGATTTGCGGCGGAAAGCGGCGATCGAACGGTTTGACCGGGGGACGTGAGGGTGGAGGCGCAGATCGCGAGAAGATGAAACCAGCAAAAAACCAACGTTCAGTATCCGGTGCGGGTCGCCGCGACCTGATAGTGCTTACGCGGAAACTCCTCCGTATGGCTTCGCAACGTCTTCCCCGTCCGCGCGCCCATGTCGCGATACGGTTTCGCGCGTAACTTCGCCACGTCCAGATCGATCCCATGTCCGGGCGTGGTGGGCAGTTCAACGAAACTGTCTTTGATGGTGAGGGGTTGGATCGCGATTTCGTCGCAGGCCGGTTTGAGATTGATGAAACATTCCGCGATCCAGAAATTCGGGATCACCGCTGAGAGCTGCACCGTCGCCGCCAGTCCGATCAGCGTCGAATTATAATTATGCGGCGCCACCGCCACCGCGTGCGGCTGCGCCATCGCGGCGATGTCCAGCATGGCGCTGATGCCGCCGCAGTTGCAAATGTCAGGATTGATGATATCAGCGGCCCGCGCGGTCAGGGCCTGGGAAAAACCTTCTTTCGAGTAAATCGCCTCCCCCGTCACGATCGGTATGCCGGGCATCGCGCGCCGCACCTCGGCCACGAGGTCGATGTTGTCGCACAGGCATGGTTCCTCGTACCAGCCAATGTCGAACTCCGCGAGACGCTGGCCGATCCGGATCGCGTGCATGGGGGCCAGACGCCGATGCACCTCGATCAGCAATCCGAAGTCCGGGCCAAGCGTTTCGCGCATGAGGCGGACGTAACGGATGACATGATCCTCATCCTCGCGATGCACCCAACTGCGCCACGGGCCGGGGAACGGATCCCATTTCAGCGCGGTGTAGCCGGCTTCCTTCACCTTCAGCGCGCGTTCCAGATTTTGCTCGATCGATTCGGTGCCGGAAGACCAGCCATTGGCGTAAACCTTCACCCGCTCGCGCGATGCCCCGCCCAACAGATTGTACAGCGGTTGATTGGCGGCCTTGGCGACGATGTCCCACATGGCGAGTTCAATCGCGCTCCACGCCGAGAGCAAATCCAGCGACGCGCGCCGCATCGCGAAATCGTCGAAGATCACCTGCGCGGAATGGCGGATGGAATGGGCACTCCGCCCGATCATGTATTTCGCCATGACCTGGAGCAAATGCTCGATCACCTGTTCCTTGCCGGGCGTGACATACGCCTCGCCCCAGCCATGCACGCCGGATTCGGTTTCCACCCGGCAGAACAGCAGATTCTTGGCGACGCCAGGGTCGAACAAAAACGTCTCGATCCGCGCGATTTTCATCCACCCATCCCCCGCTCTTGCCCTCGGCCGCGTCTGTGCCTCTGATTGGAGCATGAGCCAAGGGAGGACATGATGCAATTCGAGCAGATCACCTACGAGGTCAAAGGCACCACCGCCATCGTCACGCTCAACCGGCCGGAAAAGCGCAACGCGCTCAGCGGCAAGCTGCTGCGCGAACTGAACGCGGCGCTGCGCGAGGCGGACGAGCACAACCCCGTCCATTGCGTCGTGCTGCGCGGCGCTGGTCCGCATTTCTGCGCGGGCGCCGATCTGAATGAGTTCTCCTCCAACCGCGGCCCCGAATACCGCGGCCGCGTGGAGATCGACGACGATGTATGGCGTCTGGAACAGGGCCAGCGCCTGCGCGTCGAATTGTTCGACATGCACAAGCCGGTGATCGCCCAGGTGCATGGCACCTGCATTGGGATCGGGACGGAACTGGCGTGGTTCTGCGACATCATTCTCGTCGCCGACGACGCGCGGATCGGTTTCCCGCCGGTCCGCGACCTTGGCACGCCGCCGGGCAACATGTGGCTGTATCATTGCGGCCCGCAATGGGCGAAACGCCTGCTGCTGACGGGGGACAGCCTGACCGGCAAGGACGCCGCCGAGATCGGGCTGGCGCTGAAATCCCACCCCGCCGCCGAACTGGAAACCGAGGTGATGCGGCTGGCCGATCGCATGGGCCTCGTGGACCCGCATCTGCTGTCGGCCAACAAACGGCTGGTCAACCTTGGCCTGGAACTGATGGGCGCCCGCACGATCCAGCGCATTGGCGCTGAGATCGACGCGCGCGGCCACCTTGCCCCCAAGGCCGTGGCGTTCAAGGCGACGATGCGCGAGCACGGAGTCAAGCACGCGTTCCAGAAACGGGATTCGTTGTTTGGAAGTGGTTATGCGAGCGTGAAAGGCCGCGATCCGGACTGACGGCTCGCCAGGACGCGTGAAGGCACGTTCAGGAACGTGCCTTCACGCGCTTTCTTGCCCCGATGACAGACGGCTCGTCCGGTAAATCGCGGCCAGGGACACCGTGAAGCCGATACTGTCCAGTACCAGATCGCCAGCCTCGATCACGGTTGGCGTCAGAGGCCAGTTCCCATCGGCGCCGCGGCGCAGCACCTGAGCGCGGATCGCCGTGCTGCTGAGGATCAGGATTTCCCGCAGGCTTGGCAGAGTGGTGTATGTCCAGACATTCCGCCAGGTCTGTGCCCGGTTGGAGGGCGACAGAATCTCGACGATCAGGACAGGATCGCGAACATCATATTCCTCCGTCTCATACCGCGTGCAGGTCACGGCGAGATCGGGGATACGGAAATTCTCGTTGGCATCCACGCGCGGAATGATCCCAGGCGCCACGACCAAAGCGCATGGATTGCCGGGGACATTCAGGTGGTTGCGGATCAGACCGCCAAGCTCGCCTTGCAGCATGCCATGGGTGCGGCTGGTGGGCGCCATCGCGACCGGCTCGCCATCGACCAACTGCCAGCGCGTGGGCCCAGGGCCGTTCCAGAGGAGGAACCCGGCCACGGTCATTGGCAATGGGGGCTTCAAGGCTGAACTCATGCATGGATCATAACCCGGAAGGCCGCGTGGCCCAACAGGTTTCAGGTCCTTCAGCCTGGAAGCCCGCTGGCGTGCCGTTCCCGGCCGGATGGCGCGATGACGAAAGGCGCCCGGCACATTCCGCCGGGCACATTCCGCCGCCTCCCCCGCCGCGCCGTGCCATGGGTCAGGAAAATCCAATCTTTTCCGTATCCTTGACCCCGGCACGCGGCTTGCGTGTTCCCCGTCAGGCAGCGGACGGGAGCCTTTGGCATGTCTTTGTTTGGGGCGATGAACACCGCGATCAGCGGTTTGACCGCGCAGTCGGACGCGTTCGGAAACATCAGCGACAACGTCGCCAACAGCCAGACGGTGGGCTTCAAGCGCGTCGATACCAGTTTCGTCGATTATCTGACCACCAGTTCGAAAAGCACCAATGAACCCGGATCGGTCGTGGCACGGCCCGATTACGTGAACTCGGTGCAGGGGACGATCACGCAGAGCGACAAACCGCTTGGCCTCGCCATCGCCGGGCAGGGGTTTTTCGCGGTCTCGCAACAGACGGGACAGGTCAATGGCAATCCGACCTTCAATCCAGTGCCATTCTACAGCCGCGCGGGCGATTTCGCCCTCAACAAGGATGGCTACATGGTCAACAGCGCGGGCCAGTTCCTGAATGGCTGGTCGGTTGACACGACAACGGGTCTCACCAATCAGAACGCGCTCGTGCCGATCCAGGTGCCGCAAACCGTGTTCAACCCGATCGCCACCACGAGGGTCGAACTATCCGCCAACCTGCCCGCCACGCCCGCCGCCGGGACCGCGACGGCCACGGCGCCGATCTCCTCCGACATCAACGTGTATGACGCGCTTGGCACCGCGCATGCGGTGACGCTGAGCTGGAGCCAGAACACGTCCAATGACTGGACTGTTTCCGTCACCGCGCCTGATGCCGCCACGCCGGCGGTTGGCACCGCCACCGTGCGGTTCGGGCTGGCCAGCAACAATCCGGTACCCGCCGGCACGATCGGCCAGGTCGGTCAGACCACCGGAGGCCTCACCTCGGCTGGCTACAGCGCGGGCGGCGCGGCCACCCTCGATCTCGCCCTGAATTTCGGTTCGGGTCCGCAGACCATCTCGCTCAATCTTGGCAGTTATGGCGGCGCTGGCGGGATCACCCAGTTCGCGGGCACAGCCTACGGTCTGCGCGGCCTGACACAAAACGGCGTGACCTCCGGCGGTTTCACGGGTGTCACGACACAGGGCAATGGCAACATCATCCTGAATTATGACAACGGCCAGACCCGCGTGATCGCGCAGGTGCCGCTCGTCACCTTCAACAATCCCAACGCGCTGCAAAGACAGAACGGGCAGTCCTTCACCGCCACGCTGGAGTCTGGCACGCCGCGGACGGAACCAGTCGGCACCAACGGCGCGGGCACCCTCGTCACCAGCGCGGTGGAGGGGTCCAATGTCGATATCGCCTCGGAATTTTCCAAGCTGATCGTCGCGCAACGCGCGTATTCGGCCAACACCAAGGTGGTGACCACCTCGGATGAATTGTTACAACAAACCATCGACATGAAGCGGTGATGAACCATGAACCTCAGCGGCGCCTTGTCGATCGCGAGCGGCAGCCTCGCCAACATCAATTTCCAGCTTGGCGTGGTGTCGCACAACATCGCCAACGCCAGTACCCCGGATCACGCCGCCGAGGTGGGAACGCAGCAAAGCCTCACCGCTGGGTCCGAGGGCATGGGCGTCCGCACCGCGGCCACCACACGATCGATTGACATCGCATTGCAGCAGGCGGTGTTCCGCCAGGATTCCACTGTCACCAGCCTGACCACCACCACCGTCAGCCTTCATGTCATCGATTCCGTCCACGGCACTCCCGGAACCGGCGGCGACCTCGCGGGCCTTCTGGGCAAAATGGCGGACACGTTTTCCACGCTTCTGGGCGATCCTTCACAAAGCGCCCGGCAGGCGGCGGTGCTTTCGGCGGCGGGACGTCTGACCAGCGGCGTCAACGCGCTGAGCGATGCCTACACGGAACAACGCAATGCCGCGCAAAACGCCATCGTCAGCGGGGTCAAGGACATCAATGCAGCCCTCAAACAGATCGGGACACTGAGCAACGGCATCATCGCCGCGCGGGCGGGCGAGCAATCGACGGCGGATCTGGACAATCAACGGGACGCGGTGGTGCATGGGCTCAGCCGGGTGCTGGGGATCAGGACGCTGAACCAGTCCAACGGCGATCTGATCGTCACCACCGCCTCCGGCACTTTGCTGCCGACACGGGGGGAGGCCGATCCGGTGAAGACCAGCACCGCCTCGATCGGCGCGGGCGCGGCCTGGCCCGATGGCGGCATTCCGCCGGTCACGTTGCATGGCGCCGATATCACCGCCCATCTTCAGGACGGCCGCCTTGGCGCGAGCATCGCGCTGCGCGACAGGACGCTGCCCAGGTTTCAGGCGGAGCTTGATGAGTTTTCTTTCTCGCTCAGTTCACGGTTCGAGGCGCAGGGACTGACGCTGTTCACCAACCCGGACGGGACCGTGCCGGCGGGGGGAGGGACGCCCGTGCAAACGGGGTACATCGGATTTTCGGCGAGCATTCAGGTCAGCGCCGCCGTGATCGCCAACCCCGCGGCGTTGCGCGATGGCACGCAGG
>JAYVCG010000469.1:0-13167 GCA_043750075.1 Acetobacteraceae bacterium
CGGGCGTCGAGGGCTTCACCGTCGAGGCCATGGCGCAACGCCCCGGCGCGTTCGAGCTGATCCTCGGCGCCAGCGTCGATCCCACCTTCGGGCCGGTCATCCTGTTCGGCCAGGGCGGCGTAGGCGTGGAGGCGATCGGCGACACCACCGTGGCGCTGCCGCCGCTGGACCTGGAACTGGCGCGTGGCATGATCGGGCGCACGCGGATCGCCCGTCTGCTGCGCGGCTTCCGCGGCCGTCCGCCGGTGGACCTGGATGCGCTGGCACGCGCGCTGGTCGCGGTGTCGCGGCTGATGCTGGACCACCCGGAGATCGTGGAACTCGACATCAACCCGCTGCTGGCCGACGCCCAGGGGGTGATCGCGGTGGATGCGCGGGCCCGGCTGGACGATGCGGCGCGGCGCGTGCCCACCGCCATCGTGCCTTATCCGCGGGAACTGGAAACCACGGTCCCGCTGCACGATGGCACCACGATGCATCTGCGCCCGATCCGCCCCGACGACGCGACGATCCTGCGCCGCTTCCTGGAATCGGTCTCGCCCGCGGACATCCGCGCCCGTTTCCACGGCGCCCTGCGCGATTTCGGCGGACCGTTGCTGATCCGGCTGACGCAAATCGACTACGACCGGGAAATCGCCCTGATCGGCTTCCGGAAGGACGACCCCCTGCCGCTGGGGGTGGTGCGGCTGTCCGCCGACCCGGACCGGATCAGTGGCGAGTTCGCCATCCTGGTGCGCGGCGATCTGCACGGCCATGGTCTGGGCACGCTGCTGATGCACCGCATCATCGCGGTCGCCCGCGACCGTGGGTTATCCCGCGTCGAGGGCTCCGTGCTGCGGGACAACCAGCGGATGCTGCATCTGGTGCGCCAACTGGGCTTTGTCGCGGCGAACGCGCGCGGCGATGAGGTGACGATGGTGTTGAACCTGTGAGGCGGAGGAACGATCCACGCGCCTCCGTTCCTCCCCCCGGCCTGGCCGCCCTTACTCCAAGGAAACACCCTCCATGACCCGCTACGTTGGCGCGATCGACCAGGGCACCACCTCCACGCGCTTCATGGTGTTCGACCGCACGGGCCGCGCCGTGGCGATGGCGCAGCGCGAACACCGGCAAATCTTCCCCCAGCCCGGCTGGGTCGAGCACGACGCGGAGGAAATCCTGTTCAACACAGGCGCGGTGATCGAGGAAGCCTTGCGCGGCGCCTCCCTCACCCCCGCCGATCTCGCCGCCGTGGGCATCACCAACCAGCGCGAGACGACGGTGCTGTGGGACCGGCGCACCGGCCGCCCGGTGCATAACGCGCTGGTCTGGCAGGACACGCGGGTCGAGCCGATGGTGGCCGATCTCGCCCGCGATGGCGGCCCGGACCGCTTCCGCGCCCAGACCGGCCTGCCGCTGGCGAGTTATTTCTCCGCCCTGAAGCTGCGCTGGCTGCTGGATCATGTGCCCGGCGCGCGGGAACGGGTGGACGATCTGGCGTTCGGCACCATCGACGCCTGGCTGATGTGGCACCTCACCGGCCAGCATGTCACCGATGTGACCAACGCCAGCCGCACGCAACTAATGAACCTCCACACGCTGGACTGGGACGAAACGCTGCTGGCCGCGTTCGGCGTGCCGCGGTGCGTGCTGCCGCGGATCGTGGCGTCTTCCGCCATCCACGGCATCGCCCGCGGCGTGCTGGACGGCGTGCCCCTCACCGGCATCCTCGGCGACCAGCAGGCGGCGCTGATGGGGCAGGCCTGTTTCACGGCGGGCGAGGCCAAGAACACCTACGGCACCGGCTGTTTCCTGCTGATGCACACGGGCGCCGTGCCGGTGCCCTCGAAGCACGGCCTGCTCACCACCGTCGCGGCCAAACTGGGGGACGCGCCCGCGACCTACGCGCTGGAGGGCTCGGTCGCCATGGCGGGCGCGCTGGTGCAATGGCTGCGCGACAATCTGGGGATCATCCGCGCCAGCGCCGAGGTCGAGACCCTGGCGAACTCCGTCCCGGACAATGGCGATGTGTATTTCGTGCCCGCCTTCTCCGGGTTGTACGCGCCCCATTGGCGGGCCGACGCGCGCGGGATCATCGCGGGCCTGACCCGCTTCGCCACGGCGGGCCACATCGCCCGCGCGGCGCTGGAGGCCACCGCGTACCAGACCCTGGAAGTGGTGCGCGCGATGGAACAGGATTCCGGCATTCCCCTGCGCGCGCTGCGCGTCGATGGCGGCATGACCGCGAACCGGACGCTGATGCAATTCCAGGCCGACCTGCTGAACGTCCCCGTGCTGCGGCCCGCCATGACCGAGACCACCGCCCTGGGGGCTGCGTACGCGGCGGGTCTGGCGGTGGGGTACTGGACCGGTCTCGACGATTTGCGCGCCAACCAGGACGTGGCGGAGACCTGGACACCCGGCATGGACGCGGACCGGCGGGCGGCGCTGACACGCTCCTGGTCCAAGGCGGTGGAGCGGTCGTTCGGGTGGAGTTGAATGTCCATGTTACCTTGACCAGGCTCAGGCCTGTTTTTTCGTCTCAGGTGGATGAAAATTCATCCAATACAGTTCTGTGGTTTTCAATAGTACCCCAGACACGTTGGGATGTGCTCATACGAGGCGAAATCATCCCTCGCGGCGGGAAAGAGGGTCTTTACCATCTGCCTTCCCTGTCATCCGCCCATACTCCTTGATTTTCTTCAATGAGTTAACAGAAGGCGATCTGTCACGACTTCTGACTCTAACGTCTGACCCGCCATCTGAAAACGTCTCAACATCGAGCGGCCAAGATTAACCGCGACTTCCCGGGAAAACAGCCTGGCTGGAAATTTAAACCCGCATTCCTGACCGCCGGATTTTTTTGAGCCATCAATGCTCAGCGCGACAAACACACCGCGTTTTTTGGCACGCTCCATGACCAAAAAAAGCTCATCAAGGTTAAAGGCCTGCGCCCCATAAAGAATGGCCTGGCTATAAGAATACGGCGGATCGCAATAGACAACATCACCCTCACGCGCGCGATCAATCGAGTCCTGATATTCCCGTTGGAAGAATTCAGCACCTTTGGTGCGCTTGTGCCACTCATCAACACGGACAGAAAAAGACTCTGGGCTTATGGGGTCATGAACGCCGCAAGGCGTGGACATATAACCGTCCTTCATTCTGAAGCGAACAACTCCACCATAACAAGATCTCGACAAAAACAGCAGATCCGCCGCATTTGCCCCCGCATTGTATTTGGCTTTTATTTCCTCATACCGCTCCGTCTTTGGTCCTTCAGACGCATGAATCCATCTTTCCCTGTACCAGCGTTTCAGGTTCTCTGGATTGCCTTGCAATTCTTTCCAAATCCCGATCAGTGGGCCAAACGAATCAGACGCCTGCGCCTTCTTGGGCGCGAGGACTCCGAGAACTCCTCCCGAGCCGAGAAATGGTTCGTGATAGGTTCCGAATCGGTCCGGGAAAAAGGAGATGATCTCATGCGCGAGACGCTGTTTATTCCCTATCCATTTCAGGAGTTGACTCTTAAAAGGTCGCGGAACTCCCCGTATTCTTGCGTTATATAGATCTTTAACCTTATATTCTTCTGGTTTTAGGACTGGTTGCACTTATCTCTCCATCCGATCCGCCCATCGCCTTGATATCCGAAGTTGGAATATCATGCGACTGGCCGCACAGTTTTGCCATGAAGGCAAACCGAATCCAACAGGATAATAAGGTGCTGCGGGAGTTGCTTCGATACCTGCGTCTGACAGCAGGCCTGCGCCAGGAGGACATCGCGGAACGATTGCGAGTGCCCCAGTCCGTCATAAGCAAATACGAGAGCGGAGAACGGCGGCTGGATATTCTTGAGCTGCGGTGTCTGTGCGCACTGTTCGGTGTCACGCTTCAGGATTTTGTCTCGCGACTTGAGGCGAAATTGAAAGCTTCCCAGCAATGAAACCAGACATTCGATTCCAAAACAAACCTAAATCATTTTGGGCTTCTGTCCGCACATTAAGCCAGCATATAGACTACAGCAAGAAAAATTCCATCCTCACTCCTTCGGCAGAGAAAATGGCGATTGCATTTCAAGAACTGAGGCTCGACTCAACCAGGCTTATCTCCCTTGGTGAACCGGCGGAACCGCCGCCCTGCCGGCGTGCTGGTCCGCCTGAAAGCAATCGGCTTTGGCACGCCCGTTCCAGAGCGGGCTCGCGCACCATTCCACAAGCCCAGGAATCCGCCTATCCTCCGCCGCATGTGTGGACGCTATGTCGCGGCGCTGCCCGCCGCCACGCTCTCGACCCTGTTCAAAACCCAGGGGCCGCTCCTCAACTGGGCCGGCACCTGGAACATGGCGCCGACCCGTGACGCGCCCGTGGTGCGCCCGCATCCGGAGACGGGGGAACGCCACCTCGGCCTGTTGCGCTGGGGGCTGGTGCCGCACTGGGTGAAAGACCTGAAAGCCACCCGCCAGCCGATCAATGCCCGCGGCGAGACCGTGGCCACCCTGCCGCTGTTCCGCGACGCGTTCGCCCGCCGCCGCTGCCTTATCCCCGCCGATGCGTTCTATGAATGGCAAACCTCCCCCGGAGACAAGGCGCCCGCCAAATTGCCATGGGCCATCGCCCGCGCGGACGGCGTGTGCATGGCCCTGGCTGGGCTGTGGGAGGGCTGGCGCGGCCCGGATGACACCGTCATCCGCAGCTTCACCATCGTCACCACCTCGGCCAACCCCGCCCTGCGGCACCTGCACGAACGCATGCCCGTGGTGCTGGAGGAAGCAGACTGGCCGCTCTGGCTGGGGGAGGCCGGGGGGGAAGCCGGGGGCGATCCCGCCAGCCTCATCCGCCCCTCCGCCGCCGGTTTCCGGCTGTGGCGGGTGGGGACGGCGGTGAACGCCGTGCGGAATGACGGGGCGTCGCTGCTCGATTCGGTGTGATTCCAGCCTTTCCGGTGTGACCCAGCCTTTGGACAAGAGTGACGCGGGTTGTTTCCCCGTTGACCCCGCCCCCGGCTTCACGCATCCAGCACTTTCCTCCACAAGGGCGCCTCCACGGGGGCGGATTCGCGATGATGGACAAGGTGCTTGGCGTGTTGGGCGGGATGGGGCCTCTGGCGAGCGCGCAGTTCATGCTGCGCCTGACGCTGCTGACCCCGGCCGCGAGGGACCAGGATCACATCCCCGCCGTGCTCTGGTCCGATCCCCGCATCCCCGACCGTGGCGCCGCGGCCCAGGGCGGGGCCGATCCGCTGCCGTGGCTGTTGCGCGGGATCGAGGGCCTGAAGCGCGCGGGCTGCGGCGCCATCGTCATTCCCTGCAACACCGCGCACGCCTGGTACGAGCCCATGCTCCGGGCGGCGGAGATGCCGGTGCCGCATATCGTGGACGCGGCGGCGGCCGATCTGGCGCGCATCGGCATCAAACCCGGCCGCATCGGCCTGATGGGCACCGCCACCACGTTACGCATGAAACTGTATCAACAACGCCTCACCCAACTCGGCTGGGAGTGTATCGAACCGAGCACGGAACAAATGACCCGCCTGGTGTCCCCCGCCATCGCTTTGGTGAAAGCCAACCAGGTCACCGATGCGTACGAACCGCTGGTCCAGGTGGTGAACAGCCTCGCGGCCCAGGGCGCCGCCGCGGTCGTACTGGGCTGCACCGAAATCCCGCTTGGCATCCAGGCCGGACCGGCGGAGCGGCTGCGCGTGCCGGTCATCGATACCATTGACGCGCTCGCTCGTGCGGCCATCCTGTGGGCGCGGGGGTGAGGGGGCGGGGAGGAAACGGAGGGCGAGGGTCATGGCGGTGTGCTAACGCGTGAGGGGCGTTACCGAATGGCCGCAACGCCTTGCGGCTCGGTTCGCTCTTAGGCACATAGCACCCGACGTCGCGCCTCGCCTTCGCAAGGTAGCTTCGTCTCCTGACCGATCTAGCAAAATGATCAGAAGGCTGTCATTCGAGCCAGAAGCTCATGCTCGCTGCCCTCCGATTCGTACCTAGCCGCATTCTTCATGCCTTGCTTTCATGACAGGACGCCAATGCCCGCCCTTCAACCGTTCCCGCATTACAAGCCATGCGAAGCTGAACAAAAGATCGATGATCTTGTTCGTCTATTGAATCCGACTATTTTCAGGACACAATATATGGACGCTGTATCGGGTGGCGCGTTGGTCGCAACCGGCCTTCGCAGCTTTGTAGCCTCGCTCACATCTTCACGCTGGACCACCAGCACTATTTTAACAGCGGTTGCAGAACCAAGCGCTCGTATGAATCTTATTTTCGCCGCATTGTTCGATCTGGTTTGCAATGCTGAATACATTCACGGAAGAGTAACGAATGTCCGGTGGATTTATTGCAACCGGCATCGCCAGGAAGGAGGTTTTTCGGAACCATACGCCTATTTCTCCTTTCTGAAACAGTGCCCTGCCTGCTGTCAGGATAGGGGCCTCGACCGCCGCCTGATAGGTGCGCAGCATAAACCGTCGAGTCACCACATCGGCGAGATCACTACGACGGCGATCTCATACTTTCTCGCGCTAATGGGTGCTGCAAACGATAGGCCGCTGTCAGTCAGCACTATCACAAAGCAAAGCCATGACGTGGACGCACTTGCATGGCGGGATGATGTGCTGTGCCTTTTGGAGATTAAGGCATCGCCGCTGGTCACTTACCCTCTGCGCGTGGCACTTGGCCATATCTTCGCAGACGATGGAGACGAAGGTCCAGTCGAAGCGCCGCAACACAAACTAGTGGACATTGATTTCCAGCGGCTACCTCTATCCCTATTTCTTGCCAATACCAGCGTCGATGTCCCTCTTGGCGTTCCACAGGGGGCGAGTTGGCCTTATCTGCCTCTCACGCAATACATCGCCAACCCAGACAATTTTCTGAATTACATTGAGGCTTGGTCTGAAATTTTTATCGCATACAGCGTGCCGAAAACACAGCGGGTCGGTCGGCAAATTGTCCTTGGCTATCTTGCGAATGGATGGGGCGACGAGATTGACTCCAACAAAACGAAAGCCGGCCTTGGCCGCACAGATGACATAAAGAAGGGCACCTATCAGCTATTGAAGTTCGGCGCGTATTACCGCGACGGGTCTCCCCATGTTCCTATTCGCGGCGCTCTGGTCTCCAACCTCGATCCGGTATTCATGTTCGACGCTTACATGGCTAAGTTAATTGACGCGAGATGGGCACCACAAGCGCATTTTCGTCCCACGAACGATCCCACCGTCACAGAAATCAATGAAGTGGACCTCTACCACGTCTATGAGACCGTACTCGCGTTCAACCGGCCTATTTATAATGACCCGCTATCAGAAAATTTGTTTAATTTTCAGGGTACAGAACGGGCGCTTCTTTCCGGTAAACTTGATGATATTTTGGCAAGATGGGGGTCGCTATGCTGACTTTTCGTTTAACAGCGATACTTCGCCACAACACAACCATGTTGGGAGATGCCAACCTAGCGCTTCGCGAATGGACGGCGCTGGTCGGTGAGCTTGGTCAGCCATTGGACGAAACTGGCCTCGCGCACGTCATTTCCGCTAAATCAATTTCGATGATGCCACTTCTGACGAAAGCATTCGAATGGGTGGCCGTCACTTGGCCTTCTGTCAACCTTGGTCAGGCTGCCGCATTACTGCGGCGCAGTGCCTTTGTGCAGGAGGCTTTCATCGAAGTGGCGGACCCGCACGTTTTACTGCTAGCTTTGAGGAAGCAGGTTGGATCGGCGGCGGATATGACTGAACGGTTTACCAAACCATTGATTGTCGGACTGGGACATAATTATATCATCGAAAGTGAAGGTGCACTCCCTCCTGACGTAGAATCAGGGCGTCTTTTCGTCACAGTACGGGCCTTGCTTGAACCCTACAAGCTCGCTCGTGAGACTATCATTTCCCGCAAACTGCGCGCCGCGAAGAAAACGACTCTTTCTCTATCGCATGATCTTCACATTTACAAAGCTAAATTTTTCCCGCGAATGGTGCGGGCACTCATCAATATCTATGGCCAGGGCATAACCGTATTCGATCCCTATTGCGGAAGTGGCACTGCTCTCCTTGAATCGGCTCTTTTGGGTCAGGACGCGATTGGCGTCGATATAGACCCAATATGCGAAATGATATCGCGCTCCAAAGTATCGCCGTTTGTCGGGCCGCGTGTAGAGGTCAAGAAGGCGCTTGAGACGTTTCGCAAAACTGTCGCCCAACGGGAGCGAGCGGATGATTTCGTCTTCCCAGAGGAATTGAGAAAAAAAATCGAACGGCGCGATCGGATTGATGGCACCAGCAATCTCCCGAAAATCATTGACGAAGCTAACATCCTTGCTACTGCGGTTCGGTCAGCAACCAAGATTGGCGTTGCAGCTGATCTTATTCGCACTCTGGCAAGCGACGCTGTGACCAAGAAGATTCGATACCGCTTCATCGGCGTCGGTAACGGCAAGTATACTATTGAGATTATCAAGCAACCCCTCCTTGATCGGTTGGAAGAAAAGGTTGCGCGGGCATTGCAACTCCTAGACGTATTCGACGATTTACAAAGTGAGCTACATATTGCCCTTGGCGATGTTCATGTCGTCCAAGGCGATGCGAGGTTGAACAGCTCTTGGCCGGAGCTGCCAGCACACACCTTCGGCGTGACCAGCCCACCGTACCTGCCTGCATCATCAGGCAGGGAGCATTATGCGTCTTCGCGGGCACTTGCATTCGCTGTGCTAGGCTTCGCAGCAGGGGAAGACGGATATTTTGACAGCGGCGACCACACCGGGATCGTTCCCACATTCGAGGATGTGCCGGAAGCCGACAAGCTCATGACCTATCTTGTCTCCGATACGAATGATGACGCTGACCCACAACGCGACGCAATGCGTTTTGAGAGAAAAGCCGTGCCGACTGCTCACTATCTGTCTGACATTGAGCGGTTTGGTTCATGTCTAAAGGATGTAACTAAAACCGGACGCCTTGCGATGGTGGTTGCTGACCAGCACACGTTCTATTCGCACCGACGCAGCGAAGTTGAACACGTCGTCGATTGTGCCGCTCTGTATGGGGAGATTATGGGCCGTGCCGGTTTACGGTTGGTTGAGGAAATTGAGCTAAAACTACTGAAATCATCGGCGTCTCGTGCAAAGCCGCGGGCGAAAGACGATTATCATGAGGCCATACTGTTGTTCGAGTATGCGCCCGAGCTAAAGCGAAAAGGCAAGCGCGGGGTTGTGGACAATGCTTTGGTAGAAACTGAATCCGCTCTATAACTGGCTTAGTAAGGGATCATACCCGCGCCGCCGTATTATTGAACCTTTGATAGACCCATCCCACTCTCCTTGCCTATCACCACCCCGGCGACTGACCCCAATGGGCCGCCCGCCCCACCGAGGGACCGCGCATGAGACCATGGACGATGCTGGCCGCCGCCCTGTTCTGCCTCCCCGCCTGTCCCCTCATCGCGGCCGACCTCGCCGATGGCGTGCCGGGCCATCCCGGCCTGACGTACCAGACCTTGCTGAAGCGCATCATACCCGACCTCGCGCCCGAGGGCGCCAACGGCCTGACCGGACATATCGGCGTTCCGTTCCGCCACATCGAGGGCCGTCAGGCGGAGACGGACCTGCCCGAACAGTTTTCCCTCTACTCCCTCACGGTGATGCGGGTTCCGGGGGACACGGGCAAGATCGTCCTGTTCGCCGATCTCGGCCCCTCGCGCGACATCGTGTCCGCCTTCGCGCTGCTCGCCCTGTTCGCGCTCAGGCCGGAGGTGACGCTGCTCGACACCGTGGGAGTGGGCGCCGATCGTTTCGTGAGCATGCGGGACGGACCACCGCCCATGCTGGCGCCCGGAGCGCCGCTGATCGTGATCGACAGCACGCACCATAATTCGCACCAGAGTTACGGATCGACGGCGCTGATCTTCCCCCGCGCCAACCGTTTCACACTCCTCGCCACCATCTCCACCCTGGGCGAGTCCAATTGCCGGGAACGGCGCGTCCACGAGGCCCTCGTCTCCACCTTGCCCGATGCCGGCCCGTATCGCGCGGTCCTGGCCACCGTGCGCGAGACCGTGACACAGCCCGGCCCGGACTGCGGCAATCCGCGAAAGCCCCGCTCCGGCATCACCGCGCATCGGGCGCTCTACCGCTGGGACGCGCGGCGGGAGCGGTTCGTCACCGCCTCCCGCGCGCTGGAAAGGCTGGCCGCCCGCAACGCCACGCGCTACTGACACACGGCGTTCCCGTGGAGGTGCCCCGCCCTCCCTGGCGGCATTTTCCCTCGCCGCGCGGCGAGGGCGGCGCGCGGCGGAGAAATCACCCCGCCAGCGCGCAGACGCCGTCCGTCACCTTCTCCCAGTCATCCACGTTGCGGTCCTGGGGCGCGATCAGCAGGTGCCCCACGCCGATGGAAGCGTAACCATCGACCAGCGCCTTCAACACGCCCCGGTCGCGCCCGTCCCACTGCACGCGCATCGAGACGGTGAACTCCGGCCCAGGGCGTGCCGCGCGGAGGCGCTGGATCAGGGTCGTTGCCTCGGCGGGCGTATGGCCGCTGCCGTGCCAGCCATCGCCGATGCGGATGGTGCGTTTGATCGCGGCGTCGGAGCTGCCGCCGAACCACAGCGGGATGGCGCTGATGGGATGCGGGGTCATCGTCATGCCCTCGATCACCGCGGGAATGTAGCGGCTTTTGAACGTCACCGGGTCTTCGCTCCAGACCGCGCGCATCATCGCCAGCCCTTCATCCAGACGCCGTCCGCGTTCGTTGAACGGAATGCCGAGGGCGGCGAATTCCGGCTCCAGCCAGCCCGAACCGGCGCCCAGGATCAGACGGCCCTCGGAGAAATTATGCAGCGTGGCGAGTTCCTTGGCCAAGGGCAGCGGGTGGCGCATCGGCAGCACCAAAACGCTGGTGCCAAGCTTCACCCGCTTCGTCACCGCCGCGGCCCAGGTGAGGCTGAGCACGGGGTCGAAGAACAGCGGCGAGCGGGGGAATTTGTCGCGCGGGACGATGATGTGCTCGCTGACCCAGACATCGTCGAGGCCCAGGGCCTCGGCGCGCTCGGCGTGGCGGCGGATCAGGGCGGGGGTCGCCTGCTCGCCCGCGTGGGGGAGGTGGATGCCGTATTGCATGGGGGGTTTCCTGTGCTGGCGTTACCGCCATTACGCGCCCGATTGGCGGGTTGGGGAAGATGTGGCGATATGGGCGCGCGTTGTCCCTTAAGGCGGGTCAGGAGCCATGAAATTCAGCACGTTGCGTTCGGTTGGTCATAACATCTCTGACTCGCTCGCCGATGGAAACGGTTTTTTAATCAATCATTGCGATATGGATTTGTTTGGCGAGATCAGGCGAAGTACCGAGGGTTTCCTGGAGGTGGATTTCCTGACCGGAACCGCGTCGGGCGTCCAGCCCTCGCCCTCGCTGGCGCGCGCGCTCATGCTGTACAGTGAGGCGTTACCGTCTCTGTGCGAAAAGCACACGATTTCCGCACTGGCGTTCCGGCGCCTGAGCACGCGCTACTTTGTAGCTGTACGCTCAAGGCATTTCACTGTCACGGTCGAGGACCAGGAAGGCCATCGCGCGACAGATACGTACATGGGGTTGCCTGGGGCGCGTCCCAAAACACTCGATCCCCTCGGCCGCATTCGCCGCGATCGGGGCTCCCTGGTTCGTGTCAGCAGCGCGGAATGAAGCGAATTCCTTGCGTCACACCCCTCCCATTGGACCGCTCGGCCCATGGAGAGCACGTAGCGCCGCGACCTCCTGGGCAACTTCCTCAGGCGCGGGCAAGGGAAGCGGGAGATGAGCGGCCACGATTCCGGCGAAGACATCATGTTCGGTTGCCTGTGGGCCAGGTTCCCTGGCAGCCTCACGAGCGGAGATTTCTCCCGCCGCGTAGCGCCTCAGGATGCTCAGAGCGGTTTCCCCGGCCATGTGATCCGGACATCCAGGCTTGGGTTCGCTCCTGCCGCCTGGGTGATGATGGTGTTCCATGCGTCCTCCGCTGACGGCATGAGAGCCTGTTCGCGAAAACCCGGAATGTTTCAATGTTTGCCGGCATGCGCGTGACCTGGCGCCTGTTCCCGCACCACGGCCAATAAGGGAAATACACCACAAAGGCACAAAGACACAAAGGCATCCCGCTGAACTCACGAGGAATTCTTTGTGCCTTTGTGTCTTTGTGGTGTCATTAACCTTGTCTTTCCACCGGCACGGCGCGGACAGGTGGGGAGCACCCCACCAGCGTCCCCCTCAGTACCCCAGCGCCAGCCCATCCTTCCTTGGCTCCGAGCCCCCGATCAGACACCCCCGCGCCCGGTCGATCCAGATCGCCTGACCGCCGCCGTGCGGGCGCACCGTCATTTCCGGCACATGCCCCAAAGCCTTGAGTTTCGCCACCACATCGGCGGGAATGCCGCGCTCGACCTGGAGTTTGCCCTGGTAGGGGAACAGCCGCGGCTGGTCGATCGCTTCCTGGATGTCCATCCCGTACTGGAGAAAATTGGTCAGGAACCAGGAATGGCCCATCGGCTGGTAGTGCCCGCCCATGACGCCATACGGCATCACCGCCTGACCGTCCTTGCCGACCATGCCCGGAATGATCGTGTGCAGCGGACGTTTGCGCGGCGCGATGCAGTTGGGATGGCCGCGCTGCACCCGGAAGCCGAAGCCGCGGTTTTGCAGCATGACACCGGACCGTTCCGACAGGATGGCGGAGCCGAAATTCTCGAACAAGGAATTGATGAAACTGCACGCGTTGCCGTCCTTGTCCACGACGCACAAATAGACCGTGTCCTTGTGCGGCGGCATCAGCGCCTCGCCCGCCGCGGGCAGGTTCTTCATCGCGCCATCGTCACGGATCAACCCCGCCAGAGCGTTCAGGTAATCGCGGTTGAGCATTTTCGCCACCGGAACGTCCACCTGCGACATGTCGGCGACGAAGGCATCGCGGTCGCGATAGGCGAGGCGCGCGGCCTCGGAATGGCGATGCGCGCGGATCGCGCCCGCCGGGCCGTCGGGGGCATCGCCCAGGGCTTCCAGCATGCCGAGCATTTGCAGGACCAGGATGCCCTGGCCGTTGGGGGGAATTTGGTACACATCGTAACCGTTCCATTGGATCGTGATCGGTTCGACGAAATCGGCGTTGGCCAGGCCGCGGGCGAAGTCTTCCTCGGTGTGCAATCCGCCGTGCTGGCGCAA
>JAYVCG010000470.1:0-5049 GCA_043750075.1 Acetobacteraceae bacterium
CACGAAACGGCTGGAATCGCAGGACTTGCAATGAATATCGGCCATGGGACACCTCCGGGGCGCATTATGGCACGTCATGTATCTGAAGGTAAGTGTCTCATCAATTTTTTCAATCCGGGGGGGAGAACCAAAAATGGCTTAACCTATTTAAGGATCTGGTTGCCGCACTAGGAACATTGGGCACCGGAATCGTCGCGCTTACGTCGGGCGGCAGCGGATCCGCTACTGCGGCAATCGCACTTGGAACCGCTACGGCATACGGAGGCATCGACGTCTACACGCGGAATTTTCTTTTTGGTGCCGATAACATTTCGTCTGTCGCCACGTTGGTGATCAATGCCCTGAGCGCACACCGCAAGGCGACTATCGCCCGCGTCCCAGGCGTTAACACCCAATGGGCGTTCGGGGCGGCGTTGCTGCAGATCCAGGAGCATCAAGCACTGTGCCAGGTTGGCAAGATCCGTGATTTGGTTCTCCAGGCAATCAAAGGCGGCACCGTTACCGCGTCGACCAACGCGGGAACGATTACCAAGGCCGGCGGTACAGGCGCCACCGCACCGCAGATAGCTGAACCCGATAAAAATATGGATCCGACAGTGCCTGTGACTATCAAGGCGGGCGGGTAATAGCCTGCCCAGCGCGTCACCCCGCCTTCTTCAGGGCAATCGCTTGAATGAAAGGCGGTAGATTTCGATATCACTGAAAGTGTGATTTGTGGGGAGCCTCATCGTTGGAAGCCTCCCCACGGCGACGCCGGTCTAGGGTGCTGCCGCTGGCGTAGCCGTATTTCATTCCCCGATCATGCGACAAACTTATGAAACGCGCAAGGCCTTGATTTCACGCCGTGTTTTTCCGTCTCATCACTTACCCTTTGATGGACACTGCCACCTCATGCTAAATTGATGTCATCAAATATATCTTATATCAATTAAAATCACCAACACGCGCGGCTCGTCGGCACGCAGACCGGGCCTGCGGCACATTTCCTCAGGCTTGAGCGCCCAGCCGGTGATGCGTTCAACGCCGTCCGGTTTGGTGTACGGGTCGCCGGATGTCCCGGCGTCGAACGCGCCCGTATCCATCAGGGTGGGGGCCTCGGAGTGGGACAGTGGCGCGGCGAGTCAAGCGGCTACTGGCCATGCACCATCCAGAATACTGTCCGGCGTATGGAGGGTAATCCCGCCATCCTGACTGGCCGTCTCGATCAGGCCCGCCTTGAAGCCGGTTCTGGCGTAAATCACAAAATGCCGCCGGCCGGCATCGCGACCGTACGCCGTCCTCCCGGCGCGTTCCGTCAACGCGGACAGGACATCCTCGCCGACAAGTCCGCGCCGCCATTTGCACTCACCGAACAGCATCGAACCGTCCAGGAGTTTTCCCGCCACGTCGATATCGTAATCCGCGGCCCATACCTGACCGATCTCCTGAGCGGGAGAAGAAAGCCGTTCCTGTGAATGCTGGCGCGCGTGCTCGCGGCAGATCGCCTCGAACCGCGCGCCCATGAATTCCTCGAGGTGGGGGACGATCTTCAGGCGCCAGACCTCTTCCCCAAATCCCTGCATGATGCTGGACAGATTGGGCCTGACGAAGCGGTGCCAAAAAATCATCAGGGAATCCGCCATGAAATAGCGCCTGTCGCGCGACTTCGGCGTGGCATCCATCGATTTCACCGCCTGGACCAGACGCATCCGTTCAAGCCGCTCAAGATACGGCGCGAGCTTCCTCGAGTCACCGCGATCATCGATCCTGCCGCTGATATCGCCGAATTTCGTGCATCCATCGGCGATCGCCGCCAGCACACTGGCGTATCGCTGGATGTCGCGGAGTTCGGATTGCAGCAGGACCGTTGGTTCATCGACCAGCGCCCCGGTGTTGGTGAGAAGAAGCCTGATGACGTTTTCCCTGAGGCTGGCCTGAGGGTCGCAGAGTTGGAGGTAGAACGGGATTCCTCCGAATATCCCGTAGGCCATCAGCCTGTCCTCCGCCGGGTAGCGCGGGAAGAATTGCGTCGCGTCCCGCACCGGCAGCGGCGCCACGTCCAACGCGAGCGTCTTGCGGCCGTAGAGAGGGTTCCGTTCCGCCAGCAGATCCTCCATGTGCGCGATCATCGAACCGCAGAGAACCAGGTTCAGGCGTCCCTTGCCGGGCTCGCCGGAATCCCAGAACTTCTGAATGATCGACGGGAGAGCCGGATCCGCTTCCGCCAGATAGGGGAATTCGTCCAGAACAACGACCAGCCCTGGGGTTTCCTGGGCCTTCCGGGCAAGCCACGTCAGCACGCCCAGCCAATTGCCCAGGCCGGGCAGCATGTCATCCGATCCCAGCGTGCGCGTGAGTTCGGTTTTGAACGCCTCCAGGTTCAGGCCGGCGGTGACCCGGGTGGCCTGATACAGGATGTGCGGGATGGCCCGCGTCGCCTCGCGGAGCAATTCCGACTTTCCCACCCGCCGCCGGCCATAGATGACCAGGAGCGATGGCCGGTTGCTGGCGAACTCCTCGCGGAGGCGGGCAAGCTCCTGGGTACGTCCGATGAACATGATAACCTAATCCAGATTAGCCTATTTACGATTAGGCTAATCTGGACCGGGCAGCAAGACACGGCGCTATCGCAAATCGGGCATCCCGCCCGCGGCCCTGAAAACGATACCGCCTTAACCTTGCAAATCCGGCACCCAATGCCGTAATTGCAAGGATGATCGAGCGCCACATCAAGCCCCGCCTCCTGGCGGCGTTGGACAATGCCCCGGCTGTCGCGCTGCTCGGGCCGCGCCAGGCCGGCAAAACCACGCTCGCCCAGGAGATTGGGGAGACGCGGGCTTCTGTTTATCTCGATCTGGAGACAGCGTCGGATCGCGCCAGGCTCACGGACCCCGAGGGCTATCTGACCGGTCACGAGAACGCGCTGGTGATCCTGGACGAGGTGCATCGCGCCCCGGAACTGTTCCAAAGCCTGCGCGGGCTCATCGACCGGGGGCGGCGCCGGGGGCTGACGGCGGGCCGTTTTCTCCTGCTCGGCTCGGCCTCGGTCGATCTGCTTCAGCAATCGGGCGAAAGTCTCGCCGGCCGCATCTCCTTCGTCGAACTGGCGCCCCTGGACGCGCTGGAAACGCCTCCGGACGCTCTCGACACGCTCTGGGCGCGGGGAGGCTTCCCGTCGAGCTTTCTGGCGTCCGGCGATGCCGTCAGCTTCCGCTGGCGGCTGGATTTCATCAGAACCTACCTTGAGCGCGACATTCCGCAGTTCGGCTTCCGCCTGCCGGCCGAAACGCTGCGGCGGCTGTGGACGATGCTCGCGCATAACCAGAGCGAGCTGCTCAACGCGGCCAACCTCGCGCGCGCGCTCGCGATCGATGGCAAGACGGTCGCGCGGTATCTTGATCTGCTGGTGGATCTGCTCCTGGTGCGCCGCCTGCGGCCCTGGCACCGTAACGAGGGCAAGCGCCTGGTCCGGTCGCCGAAAGTCTATGTGCGCGACAGCGGTCTGGTGCATGCCCTGCTGCGTCTGCCAACGTTGGAAGATATACTGGGCCACTCCGTCGCCGGGGGCAGTTGGGAGGGTTTCGTCATCGAATCCCTGCTGGCGGCCGCGCCTGAGGGAACGGACGCCAGCTTCTACCGCACCCTGGCGGGCGCCGAGGTCGATCTGCTCCTGACGCTGCCCGGCAACGCGCTGTGGGCGATCGAGATCAAGCGCGGATCAGCCCCCAAACTGGGCCGGGGATTCATCCAGGCCTGCGAGGATTTGAAGCCCGCCCGCCGCTTCGTGGTCTATGGCGGCCGGGAGCGATTCCCGCTCAACGCGGAAACGGAAGCCATCGGGCTTTCCGAACTGGCGATGCACCTGAAGGCGCTGGATCGTTGAGAGAGGAGGTCCGCGCCACCGGAAACATCAGCCGGCCGGACCCCCAACGCCCCCTATTCATCGGCTCAACACAAACCCCTCGTACCCCTTCGCCACCACATCGGCGTAAATCCCCCGATACCGCGCCATCCCCCCGCGTAAGGCACCAACACACGCGGCTCGCCGACACGCGGACCGGGCCGCGGCACATCCCCTCGGGCTTGAGCGCCCAGCCGGTGATGCGTTCAACGTCGTCCGGTTTGAGGTGGAGGGCGTTGGATGTCTCGGCGGTGAAGGCGCCGGCATCCGTCAGGATGGTGGTCATGGTGGGGGCCTGGGCGGTTGAGGGTGGTGCGGGGGATGTTGTTTGCGGGGCGGGAGTGGCGCTGTCCCAACTGAGGTGGTGGGGTGGGGTTATCGTCTTGCTGAGAGTGCCAGGTAAAGATAGATGGGAAAAAGCGGGCTCGTGGAGGCAGGTTTCCTCGTGAACAAGAAGAGGTGACCAAAATCTGGTGTTCTGTGGAACCTCGCCACTTTTTATCCTCCATATTCCATCTATCTTTACCTGGAACTCTTAAACGTGGATATGTTGTAGAAGCCTGGCGACAAATTTCGCCAAGATAAACATACTTTATTGGTTTTGGCGTCAGCGCGCGGCCGATGGTGTTTATGATGGCTCGTTCGCATGAAAATTCGCGGGGCCATGGCGATCAAACCGCGCTTACGGGAAAGGTACGCGCTCCACGAGCAAAATTATTTCATATTCATTATTAAATATCTCGCGTCTCCGGTCCATCGGACCCGTCACGCGCGGTGTCCCGAAGCGGCCCTTGTCCTGACCACCCCGCCCAACATCCAGCCTTCATCTGTGTTCATCCGTGTTCATCATCTTCAAAAAAATGCCTTCCTCGCCCAGAGCACCGCCGCGAACCGGTTCCCGCCGCGCCGTTCCAACCCCGCCCGTGTCACGCGCTGAAATCCGCCCGGATCGCCGCCGAGTGCTCACCGATCGCCGGCACCGGCCCAAGGTCGCGGGTGGTTTCGCGCAGTACCGGCGGCGCGGCGATGGCGACGGGACCGCCCGGCGTCTGCACCGTCTGACGCCGCAACGCCGGATGGCGGGAGAACGCGGCGACATCGTTGACGAAGCCATAGGCCGTGTTGGCGGCACGCAGTTTCGCCGCCGCCTGATCGCGCGTCAGCGTCGC
>JAYVCG010000471.1:0-2569 GCA_043750075.1 Acetobacteraceae bacterium
CCAGCCATCTGGGCCGCGCACGGTCTGCTCGATGCACCACATGAACTCTTCCTCGTTCATGCCTTTCCAGGCGAAGACCGGGGTGCCCACGGCGGCGACACCGGCGGCGGCGTGGTCCTGGGTCGAGAAGATGTTGCACGAAGACCAGCGCACCGTGGCGCCGAGAGCGGTCAGGGTTTCGATCAGCACGGCGGTCTGGATGGTCATGTGCAGGCACCCGGCGATGCGGGCGCCGGCGAGGGGTTTGCTGGCGCCGTATTCCGCGCGGATCGCCATCAGGCCGGGCATTTCGTCCTCGGCCATGCTGATTTCTTTCCGGCCCCACTCCGCGAGGGAGAAGTCTTTGACCTTGAAATCCGGGGTGGTGGTGGTGGCCATGGGTCGCTCCTGTTTGGTGAGCGACGTCATATAAAGATATCCGCATGTCCGCAAGCAAGAAAGGCTCAGGGCTTTGCCCCGAGACCCCACCAGGGACGATGGCCCCTGGACCCATCCATGGGGTCCGTGTCCCTGATCCAAGGCATGAAGGGTTTCCAAAGGCGAGCCGTCATGCGGAGCATGCCCAGGGCATGACGGCGGGTTTCAGGGCAGCGCCCTGACCTAAAAACACCCATCCGGCCGCCGGTATAAACACAGTTCCGGCTCCCCCGGCCGCGCGTCATCCGGAAAACAGGCGAGTGTCTCCAGCCCGGCGGGCGGACGCGCCGCCTCGGCGATCACATGCGAATACGGACTACGCATTTGCGGCACTGGCCCGCCTGTGCGCTCGACACGAAACCGCAGGGGCATCGCGACACCGGGCAGCCGCACCTCTGGCACGGGAGGATCGAACATCAACGGCACATCGCGATGCAAATACGTGTAGCCGCCACTTTTCCAGATCGGAATGCCGCGCACCTGCAACCCGCACAGGCCGGGCGCCTCATGCGCCGCCAGAAAAACATGCACGGTGCCACGCTGAAACGACCATCGGCCCGCCAGCGGCGTGGTGGCGATGTACCAGGACACCAGCGCCCCGAATGCGAGGAAACAGGGGACGCCCATGCTCACCACACCCGGTCCGCGCCGTTCACTCCACAGCCGCAGCACCCGTGCCACGCCCAGTCCGATCAGGATGGGGGCGGCGGCGAGGGCCAGATAGATGAAGCGCGGCTCCTTGTGCGGCACCAGGCTGTGCATCACCACCGTCGCCGCGGCGACGATCCCCAGGGCGGGGAAACGGGTCGCGCCCGCGGCCGCCAGACCGAGGAACAAAGGCAACGGCAGCAGCGCGATCATCAGATAATCGAGGTAGAAATGCCAGGGCTCGGTGCCGATGGCGGCGGCGACGCCTTGCAGGGAGTTGCGCGCGAAATTCAGCCAGATCGACTGGAACGCGCCGCCCCAGGTGATCGCGTCCAGCACGCCGGAGAACGGCAGCAGCACCGCCGTGCCACCCAGGAACAGCCATTGCCAATGGGACCGGTCGCGCCAGTACTGGAACGCCACCGCCAGAGCCAGGGCGGGCGCGTACTGATAGCGCAGACAGACCGCGAGACCGAACAGCGCGGCGATCCAGAACACACGGCGTGCCGTGCGTGGTCCCTCACCCAGAAACAGCGCGGCGATGGCGCAATGGGCGGCGAGCACCTCGGTCATCACGGCGGGGGCGAAATAAATCAGGTCGAACCAGATCGCGCAGAAACCGCCGGTCACGATCGCGCCCATCAGGCCGCCGTGGCGCTGGCCGGCGCGGAAGCCCACGAACACGATCGTCATCGACAGCGCGACGCACGCCAGACGGACCGCGCCAATGTAGAGCATCGGGCTGTCGCTGAACCACGCGCTGCCGCGCATCACCAGGGCGATCAGGCCGGGCAGCAGCCAGGAGCGGATACCCTCGATGAACTCCCACGGCACGATGCCGGAATCGAAGGCGAGGCGGTGGCCTTGCTCGAAATATTGCAGGGTTTCGTCGAAGAACAGGATGTAGGTCTGGGTCCATGTCGCCCCGATGCGCAGGACGAAGCCAAGCGTCAGGATCAGCGGCAGGGCCAGCGCGGCCATGCGCGGTGTGACCCGGAAGCCGGTAGCCGTACCAAGGGGGACGAATTGGGTCGAGGACACCGCGCGCTCCACCACGAACGCGCGGTCATCTCATGCCTTGGCTTACCGGATGGTTGCGGGACGGGGGTGCGGCAGGGTCAGCGGCCGAGGGGCAGCGGCTGCTCCCCCAGCATCTCCTTCGCGATGATGGCGCGGGCTTCGTCGAGGTCGAGATGGTGGGTTTCGATCATCGGCGCCGCCTCGGCCAGGATGGCGTCCACGTCCTGCATCAGCTTCAGACGCTTGAACAAATCGGGGCGGGTGAGACCCATGCTTTCGCCCACCAGTTCAAGGAAGTTCACCACCTCGAACGGCCAGTCGCGTTCATGGCCGCAGAGTTCGCGATGGCAGGCATGATAGACCCCGGCCAGGGTGGTGACGCCCGCCGCCGCCGCGGCTTCCAGTTGCTGGCGGTGAGCCTCGCGTTTGAACGCGGGCAGGGCGCTGAGCGTGTTGCACTGATAGCCGACCGGGGATTGCCGCA
>JAYVCG010000472.1:0-4477 GCA_043750075.1 Acetobacteraceae bacterium
CAAGGCGGTATTTGGTGTTGACAGTTAGATATACTACCTTTAATCTAACTCCGATGGTCCCTTCGCCGATCGACCTCGCGCGGGTGCCGTTGCTGGCAATTTTTCAGGTGAGGATGCGGATCCGGCAAGCCCGGCATCATGGGATATGTCTCGTTCGATGGGAAATTGTCGCGTCACACGCGTCGTGAGACGGAATCGATGGGGCTGGTAGCGCGGATGCGTCTCCGGCAAGCCCGGCGCGGCGCGACTAGTCTTGTTCCATGGGAAATTGTCGCGTTATGCGAGTCGTGAGACGGGATCGGGGGATACTGGCAAAGCCATCGAGCGTAGGGCGTGTGTGGACGGCCCGATGCCGGCCATGACGAGGTGGGCGTCTCCTAAACTGATTCGGTTGTTTTTCCTCGGATCCTCACAACCGGCCAGCGCCAGCGATTTTGGTTTCACTCCGCTGCCTGCGCCGAAGGCCGTCGCACCCGCAACCGGCGTATCCGCCGAGCATCCGCGTCCAGCACGCGGAATTCGATGCCGGAGGGATGGCTGATCACCTCGCCGCGGGCCGGCAAGCGTCCCGTTCCAGCGCGTTGGCGGTCGGCGCCGCGAACCCGGTAGAACTTGTCGAACACCCGCTCGAAGTCCTCGGGCGGGAGCCCTTCCCCCTCGTCCAGCACCTGCACGCGCACCTTATCGCCGTCGAGCCAGGCCCTGATCTGGATCTTCGCTCCGGGCGGCGAGTATTTCGCGGCGTTGTCCAGCAGGTTGAACAGCACCTGCTCGAACAGCACCATATCCATGCTCAGCATCGGCAAGCCCGATTCCAGATCCACCTGAACCCGGTAGGCCGACAGGATATCCCTGGCCCGGCCCGAGGTGGCGACGACGATGTGGGTGAAGTTATTGACGCGGGCATACTCCACCAGCGAGGCGGCGGTGTCCGTGCCGGGAATGGTGATGGTCTCGCCGCCCAGGCGCTGGGCCAGCCGCAGCAACTCCGCGATGGATGCCCGCTGTGCCGGCCGTTCCTGCAAACCGCCCCGCTCCACGTGGATCGCCGTCCAGGGGCCGCGCAGCCGGTCCGCGAGGCGTCGGGCATGGCGTATCAGCGCGGCGCTTCCAGGGGTGGCATCGATGCAGACCAGCACGCGCTCGCTCGCCGCCCACGGACCCTTGATCGCGTGGCTGCGCATGTAGTTGACCATCTGGTCGTCCACGCGCTGGGCGGTCCGGCGAAGCGCCAGTTCGCGTAGCGCCGTCAGGTTGCCGACCGAAAAATAATGGTTGATGGCGCGCTCGGCCTGACGCGGAAGGTAGATCTTGCCATCCTTCAGGCGCTGGATCAGGTCGGCGGGCGTGAGGTCGATCAGTTCGATGTCGTCGGCGCGGTCGATGATGGAATCTGGCACGGTCTCGCGGACGCGGATTCGCGTGATGCCGGCGACGATGTCGTTCAGGCTCTCGACATGCTGAATGTTCAGGGTTGTGTAGACGTCGATCCCGGCCCCGAGCAGCTCCTCGACGTCCAGGTAACGCTTCGGATGGCGGCTGCCCGGCGCGTTGGTATGAGCCAGCTCGTCCACGAGCACCAGTTGCGGCCGGCGCGCCAGGACGGCGTCGAGGTCCATCTCGTCAATTTTTCGCCCGCGGTATTCAACGTCGCGGCGCGGGATTACCTCCAGCCCGTCCAGCAGCGCCAGCGTCTCCTTGCGGCCATGGGTCTCGACCACGCCGATCACCACGTCCACGCCATCGCGCTGCCGCGCCTGGGCGGCCTGGAGCATTTCATAGGTCTTGCCCACGCCGGGTGCGGCACCGAGAAAGACCTTGAGCCGCGCATGGCCTTCCCGTTGCGCCGCGGCGAGCAGCGCCACCTGAAACAGCGCCGCGGATGAATTCTCCGTGGCCCGTTTGGCGGCATCCTCCGTCACCCGGTCGATCAGCTGTTTCGAGGTCGGGCCAAGATTGGCGCCGGCGGAATTCGCGGCATTGTATGGCGCCGGCACGGTTTTCAGGCTGTCGTTCGGGTCGGTGTCGGACGTGGCGGAGAGCCGGCCATGGAAATACGTGGCGCCGGCGAAGTTCTGTCCGATCAACGACGAGCCGATCACCTTGCCATCGCGCTCGACCAGGCTGCCATTGGCCTGGTGGGGAAAGACAAGGCCGGCAATCCCGGTCATCGCGAGCGGATAGGCGAGCCCGGTGATGACCGTCATGGCCACGATCATCATTATGGCGGGTCGGATCTGGTTCAGCATGGGTTCTGTTCCTGGAACGCCGGCCCTACGCGAGGCCAATGGAGGTGACGAGGAGGTCGATCAGTTTGATGCCGATGAAGGGCACGACGAGGCCGCCCAGGCCATAGACCAGAAGGTTGCGGCGCAGAACGGCTGCCGCGCCCTCGGGACGATAGCGCACGCCGCGCAGCGCCAGCGGGATGAGTGCGACGATAATCAGCGCGTTGAAAACGATCGCCGACAGGATCGCGCTTGCCGGGGTGCTCAGACGCATCACGTTCAGCGCGTCCAGCTGGGGATAGAAGACGAGGAACATCGCCGGAATGATGGCAAAATACTTCGCCACGTCGTTGGCGATGGAGAAGGTTGTCAATGCGCCGCGGGTCATCAGCAATTGCTTGCCGATGCCGACGATCTCAATGAGCTTGGTGGGGTCGCTGTCCAGATCGATCATGTTGCCGGCTTCGCGCGCCGCCATGGTGCCGGAATTCATCGCCACTCCGACATCGGCCTGGGCCAGCGCCGGCGCATCGTTGGTGCCATCGCCGCACATCGCCACCAGCTTGCCCTTCGCCTGCTCGTCGCGGATCAGCTTCAGCTTGGCTTCCGGGGTAGCCTGGGCCAGGAAATCGTCCACCCCGGCTTCCGCCGCGATCGCCGCCGCGGTCAGCGGATTGTCGCCGGTAATCATCACCGTGCGAATTCCCATCCGCCGCAATTCGCTGAACCGCTCGCGGATGCCGCCCTTGACGATGTCCTTGAGCTGGATGATGCCCAGCAACCTGCCGTCCTTCGTCACCGCCAGCGGCGTCGCGCCGCCCTTGGCGACCTCATCGGCGCGGGCCATCAGTTCGCGGATGGCGGCCTCCGTTACCGGGGGATGAACCCCGCCGACCGCGCCGCCACGGCCTTCACCGGCACGGACATAGGCGATCACGGCGTCCACCGCGCCCTTGCGGATAGACGAACCGGAAGCGTCGATGCCGCTCAGGCGCGTCTGCGCCGTGAAGGCGATGAACGTCACCCCCAATGGCGCCATATCGCGGGAACGGATGGCGTATTTTTCCTTCGCGAACACGACGATGGAGCGCCCCTCCAGCGTCTCGTCCGACAGGGAGGCAAGCTGGGCGGCGTCGGCCAGTTCCACCTCGGTCACGCCATCCAGCGGAATGAACGCCGTTGCCTGGCGGTTGCCGAGCGTGATGGTGCCGGTCTTGTCCAGCAGCAGCGTATCCACGTCGCCGGCCGCCTCCACCGCGCGGCCGGACATCGCCAATACGTTGAAGCGCACCAGCCGGTCCATGCCGGCGATGCCGATGGCCGACAGCAGCGCGCCGATTGTCGTTGGGATCAAGGTCACGAAAAGCGCCACCAGCACGATGATCGACACCGAGCCGCCGGAATACGCGGCGAAGCTTGGGATCGAGGCCACCGCGAACAGGAAAACCAGGGTCAGCCCGGCCAGGAGAATGTTAAGCGCGATCTCGTTCGGGGTCTTCTGCCGCTGGGCGCCTTCAACCAGGGCGATCATGCGATCCAGGAAGGTGGACCCCTGCGCGGCGGTAATGCGGATTTTGATCCAGTCCGACAGCACACGGGTGCCACCGGTCACCGCCGAACGGTCGCCGCCGCTTTCGCGGATTACCGGGGCGGATTCTCCGGTGATGGCAGACTCGTCGATCGAGGCAATGCCCTCCACCACCTCGCCGTCGCTCGGGACGAGATCGCCCGCCTCGACCAGGACGAAATCGCCCAGCCTGAGGGCCGGCGCTGCAACCTGCTCGTAATCGCCGTCCCTGCGGTAGTCGCCGGAACTGCCCGCGAGAAGCCGCTTGGCGAGGGTTTCGGTGCGCGCCTTGCGCAGGTTGGCCGCCTGCGCCTTGCCCCGGCCTTCCGCTACCGCCTCGGCCAGGTTGGCGAACAGAAGGGTAATCCAGAGCCAGAACACGATCTGAAAGGTGAACCCTAGGCTCCGCACCCTCAATCCCCGGCCGCCTGCCATCCGCTACGAGCGCGAGAACCCAGGCGAACTGATCCACATGGACATCAAGAAGCTCGGGCGCATCGACGGAATTGGCCATCGCATCACCGGCGACCGCACCGGCCAGAGCAATCGCCGCGCCGCCGGCCGGGGCCTCGGCTGGGAATATCTGCACGTCGCCATCGATGACCGCTCGCGCCTGGCCTACACCCAACTGCTGCCCAGCGAGCGCAAGGAAGATGCCACCGCCTTCCTCAACAGCAGCCTT
>JAYVCG010000473.1:0-4173 GCA_043750075.1 Acetobacteraceae bacterium
GCCGGCATGGGGGTGGACAGAGCACGATCGGCCCTCCTTCCCCCAGACCCAATGGAGCGTGGTCCAGGGACCGAGTCCCTGGTGGGGGTCCAGGGGGCAAAGCCCTCTGGCGGGTTTCAGGGCGGAGCCCTGACGCTCGCCCTGGTCATCCTGATGCTCCCCGCCTGCGGCAAACTCCAGCAACTGGCGGAACTGGGACGCCCTCCCTCCCTCAGCCCCACCAGCGATCCCACCAAGGATCCGAACTGGCGCCCGGTCAGCATGCCAATGCCCGCCCGCCAGCAGGCGCCCAACGAGGCGAACGCCCTCTGGCGCCCAGGCTCGCGCGCTTTTTTCAAGGACCAGCGCGCGGCGCAGGTGGGGGATATCGTCACGGTGCTGGTCTCCATGAACGACAACGCGCAAATGAAGAACGTGACCTCGACGGACCGGACCGGCAGCGAATCGGCGGGCATCCCGGAACTGTTTGGACTGCAAACGCGGCTGCCGAAAACCATCCTCGACCCGTCGAAACTGCTGTCGGTCAACAGCGCCAACAACACCACTGGCAACGGCCAGATCCAACGTAACGAGGCGGTGACGCTGCGCCTCGCGGGCGTCGTGACGCAGGTGCTGCCGAACGGCAATCTGGTGGTCGCGGCGCGGCAGGAGTTCCGGGTGAACAACGAATTGCGGGAGTTGCGCGTGACCGGCGTGATCCGGCCGCAGGACATCGCCTCGGATAACACGGTGCTGCACGACCGCATGGCCGAGGCCCGCATCGCCTATGGCGGGCGCGGCCAGTTGACCGAGGTGCAGGCGGCGCGCTGGGGCCAGCAACTGATGGACATTCTGCTGCCGTTCTGACGCCATGTGGCGGGGCGGGCGGGGATCGAATACGACAAGGGCATGACCCAGCCCGGTTTCACGGCCCAGAGCATCGGCACGATCTCCACCCCCTGGCGCACCATCGCGGAGTGTCCGCGCAATGGCCGCCAACCCGATCCGGCGCCCGTCTGCCGCGTGCGCGTGCTGCCGGAGTTCGTGCCCGGCCTGCATGGGCTGGAGGGCATGTCGCATCTGATCCTGCTGTACTGGCTGGATCAGGCGAAATCCCCCCAGCTCGTGTTCACGCCACCCTTCGACGCCGAACCGCGCGGCGTGTTCGCCACCCGAGGCCCGCGGCGGCCCAACCCGATCGGGCTGTCGGTGGTGCGCTTCGATGGGTTCGACGGGCCGGATCAGTTGCTGGTGCGGTATCTGGATTGCGTCGATGGCACACCGTTGCTGGACATCAAGCCGTATTTGCCGACCACGGACTCGGAGCCGGAGGCGGCGATGGGCTGGCTGGCGCCGCACGCGACACGGAACCCGAACACGGCTGGATAGCGTCAGGCGAACGGATCAACCGGATACCGCACCTTCATCAGGCATAACCCATCCGCCGAGGCCGTTGGCCCCGCGGCGCTCCGGTCGCGCGCGGCCAGGACAGCGGCCACGCGCTCGACCGGCCATCTGCCATCGCCCACCAGCCGCAACGTGCCCGCCAGATTACGGACCTGATGGTGGAGAAAACTCCGTGCCTCGACAATCAGGGTGATCACGTCCCCCTCGCGGCTCACGTCCAGCCGGTCCAGTGTGCGGACCGGGCTTTTCGCCTGGCAGGCGGCGGCGCGGAAACTGGTGAAATCATGCGTGCCCAACAGCGTTTGAGCCGCCGCGTGCATCGCCCCGGCGTCCAGCGGCGCCGCGACGTGCCAGACATGGCCCAGTAGCAGCGCGGGACGGGCGCGGCGGTTGAGGATCAGGTAACGATACGCGCGATGGATGGCGGAGAAACGCGGATTCCAGCCCTCGGGCGCGGGTGCTGCCTGGATGACGGAAACCGGGTGCGGTTTCATGTGATAATTCAGCGCGTCGCGGACCTGACGCGCGGAAAACCCGGCGGGCAGCGTCAGCGACAAGACCTGACCCGCCGCGTGGACCCCGGAATCGGTGCGCCCCGCGGCGGTCACCACCACCTGGGCGCCGCGGGTCAGGCGGGCGGCGGCGGCCTCGACCACTTGTTGCACCGACAGACCGGCATCCTGGCGCTGCCAGCCGACGAACGGGCCGCCATCGTATTCCAGCAGCAAAGCCCAAAGGGTGGGAGCATCAGTCTCCAAGGCGCGTGCCCACGGGGAGCTTGTGGCCGCGCAGGAAAGCGGTGGCCTCCATCGCCGCGCGGCCCGCGCGCTGCACGCGGGTCAGACGCAACACGCCGGTGCCGCAGGTCACGTCCAATGCGTCATTCAGAACGGTGCCCGGAACGCCCTGGCCAGATGCGCCAGTGTCTGGGTTGCCAAGGCCGGATGCGCCAGCGTCGGAGATGCCATTACCGGACGTGACCGTGGCGCCAAGGATCTTCAGCACCGTCCCCTCCAGAGTAGTGAACGTGCCTGGCCACGGATCGAAGGCGCGCACCCGCCGTTCGATCGCGGCCGCGTCCTGGGTCCAGTCGATGCGGCCATCGTCGCGTGAGAGTTTGGGCGCATACGTCATGCCCTCGACCGGCTGCGGCACGGCGGCGGGCTGGATCGCCAGCGCGCTCAGGATCAGCCGCGCGCCGATCTCCGCCAATGTATCGTGCAGCGTCGCGGTGGTGGCGGCGGGCGTGACCGGCACCGCTTCGCGCAGCAGCATCGCGCCGGTATCGAGGCCCTCATCCATGCGCATGATCGTGACACCGGTTTCGCGGTCTCCGGCCAGGATCGCCGCGTGGATCGGCGCCGCGCCCCGCCAGCGCGGCAACAGGCTGGCATGGATGTTGAGGCACCCGTCCCTGGGCGCCGCCAGCATCGCGGGCGGCAGGATCAGCCCGTAGGCGGCCACCACCGCGGCATCGAGGTCCAGGGCCGCGAACGCCTCCCACTCAGCGGGCACGCTCCGCAGTCTGGGCGGCGTGCGCACGGGCAGACCAAGCGCGTCCGCCTCGGCATGCACCGCGCAGCGCCGCACCGCCTGACCGCGGCCCGCCGGGCGGGCGGGCTGGCAATAAACGGCGGCGATCTCATGCCCCGCCGCGTGCAGGGCACGCAGGGCGGGAACGGCGAAATCGGGACTGCCCATGAAGGCGAGGCGCATGTGTCAGGGTCTCATGGACGGCGAGACAGAAACGAGACGGGCTGCCCAGGCGGCCCCGTGCCGGTTGGAGGCCGCGGCACGACCCCATCTGTGTTCATTTGTGGTTTCGCTCTCTTGCCGCCACGCGAACCGTGCTGGCCGCCGTGCAGGGAACCACGGATGCACAAAAATGATCCGGGAGCCATGGCAAGCGCCGGGGAAAGCCCATGAACCAGGCGAAGCAATGTCCATGGCGTCTGTCTATCGCCACTTCGCGTCCTCCAGCTTCTGTTTCTGTTCCTTCGCCAGCCGCCGCATGATCATGTTGCGCTTCAACGCCGACAAATGATCGACGAACAGCACGCCATCCAAATGGTCGATCTCATGCTGCAAACAGGCATTCAGCAGCCCGTCCCCCTCGATTTCCCGCTTCGCGCCGGTCAGGTCGAAATAGCGGACCTTGCAGCGGGCCGGGCGGGTGACATCGGCGTACTGACCGGGCAGGGACAGGCAGCCTTCCTCGCGCGTGGCGAAATCCTCGCTCAGCGCCACGATCTCCGGGTTGATCAGCGTGACCGGCGCCGGTTTCTTGTCGGGCGCCAGATCGATGACGATCAGCCGCAAACCATGCCCAACCTGCGGCGCGGCGAGGCCGATGCCTGGCGCGTGATACATGGAGAAAAGCATCTTCGCCGCCAGATCGCGCACCGCGCCCTCATCGGACTTGCCGATGGGCTTCGCCTTCGCCTTCAGGATCGGGTTTGGCGCGATGAGGATCGGAAGCAGGTCTGAGGTGCCGGAGGATGAGGTACTGGAGGACATGGCCAGCATCTAGCCTCGCCATGGGACGGGATCAACTGTTTCGCTTCCCTCTTGTAACCGGCGGGCTGGCGGCCCATCCTCTGTCTCGACCGGGATGCCCGATGCGGGTTCCGGCCGCCGCTTCGCTCCAAGGAGGGGGCCTTGACCACGACCCGACTGTTCGCCTCACCACTGTTCCTGGGCTTTGACCATCTTGAGCAAATGCTCGAACGGGCCGCGAAGACATCATCCGATGGCTATCCGCCCTATAATATCGAGCAGATCAGTCCG
>JAYVCG010000474.1:0-5862 GCA_043750075.1 Acetobacteraceae bacterium
GCGATGGGCTGGGACAGCTATAAACTCCTGGACGACCCGGCGATCCGCTCGCTGCTGCCCAAGGTGATCTGCGAATTCGATCAGGACATGGAAGCCGAATTCCCCACCAACATGTCCGGTAAGCTGACCATCAAGGCCGGCAACCGTACTTTTGAGCAAACCGTCGTCGTTCCGAAGGGCGAACCTTCCAACTTCCTCACCGAGGCCGAACTGAAGGCCAAGTTCTTTGGCCTGACCAACACGGTGCTGGGGATCGAGCGCGCCTTGGCGTTGTCGGAGGCGGTGCTGGCCATCGACACCACGGCGGATGTGTCGGGTCTGATGCGCCACGCGACACCGCTCACGGCCGCGCGGATGGCGGGAGAATAATAACCACAAACAAACGGGAGGGTTCGATGTTCATCCGCAATGCCTGGTACGTCGCCGCCTGGGCCGATGAAATCTCCACCCAGCCCCTGGCGCGGCGGATCTGTAACGAACCGGTCGTGCTGTACCGCGATGCCACTGGCAAGGCCGCCGCGCTGATCGACATGTGCTGTCATCGCGGCGCCCCCTTGCACATGGGCAAGGTGGTGGAACAAGGCATCGAGTGCGGCTATCATGGCCTGATCTTCGGCACGGATGGCGTTTGCGTCCGCGTTCCCGGCCAGGACCGCATTCCCGAACGCGCCCGTGTCCGCTCCTTCCCGCTGGTGGAGCAGGACGGTTTCCTGTGGATCTGGCCCGGCGATCCGGCGCTGGCCGATCCAGCCTCGATCGTGCGGTATCCGTGGCACGACGACACGGTCAACTGGCCGCACAAGCACACGATGTATCCCATCAAGGCCGCCGCCATGCTGATGGTGGACAATCTGATGGACCTCACGCATCTCGGCTACGTGCATGGCTCCACCATCGGCGGCAATCCGATGATCCATGTCGAGGCCAGGATGGAAACCACCCGTACCGAACTGGGCCTGAAATTCACCCGCTGGATGCTGAACTCGGTGCCGCCGCCCACCTATGTAAGGGCGGTCGGGTTCGAGGGGCGGATAGACCGGGCACAGATGTTTGAGTTCATCGCGCCCGGCTCCATCCTGCAACTTAGCGCCGCCGATGAGGCGGGCGCCTACGCCAACGGCCTGACCGAACGGAGCAAGATCCAGTTCCGCCTGTTCCACGGCCTGACGCCGGAAACCGACACGACCTGCTTTTATTTCTGGTCCACCGCCAACGGCTTCCGCGCCGACGATCCGGTGACGACGGAAAAACTGTTCACCGAAATCGCCGCCGCCTTCCTGGAGGACAAGGCGATTGTCGAGGGACAGCAGGCGCGTCTCAACGAACTGGGCCAGTCCGGACTCGTGGACATCGCCACCGATGCCGCGCGGATGCACATGCGCCGCACGGTGGACCGGCTGATCGCCGAGGAAACCCGCGCCATGGCCGCGGAATAAACCGAGGATGGCGGGCCGAACCTGTTCCGCGGCATCATGCGGGCGTTGATGGCGGCGGAAACCCAGACAGCCGGTGGTACCGCGAGGGCACGCTGGAAGACAACCAACAAGGAGAAACATCATGGCTGATAACGTGACAGTTCCGGGCTCGCCGTCGGGCCTCAATCATCTGGTGCTGAATGTGCGGAACATGGACGATTCGCACAAATTCTGGACTGAGATCGTCGGTCTGAAACAGGTCGGCCAGCTCCGCGCCGGACCCAACCGCCCGAACCCGCCCAACATGCGCTTCTATAGCTGCGATCACGCGGGCAAGGACAACCACCACGACATCGCCCTGGTGGAAAACACCAGCCTGCCCGAGCCGCCGAAGGAGTGGGGCATGTTCGGCATGCCGGTCGCCGTCAACCACATCGCCATCGCCTTCCCGACGCGGGACGCCTGGCTGGGCCGGCTGGAATACCTCCAGGGCCGCGGCGTGAAATTCAATCGCCGCGTCGATCATGGCATGACGCACAGCCTGTACATCAACGACCCAAACGGTTACGGCGTCGAACTGTTGTATGAGCTGCCGCGCGACATGTGGGAAGGCGACATCGATGCCGCCCTGAACTACGCCCGGAGTCTGCCGACCGAGGGGCCAGAGGCGCTGGTCGATGACCTCAAGGGCGCCCCGGTGTTCCGCGCCACCGAAACGGTCTGAACCCATGGCCAAACGTCAGAGCATCAACTGGCCCGGTTTCAGCCACTCGAACCCGATCCCGAACGCCAGCCGGATCGGCGACATGGTGATGTCGAGCGTGATCGGGCCGCGCGATCCGGTCACTGGTCAGGTGCCGGAAACGCTGGAGGCACAGGTGAAGAACCTGTTCCTGCAACTCGCCGCCGCGATCAAGGCGGCGGGCGGCACGCCTGATGACTTCCTCAAGATCGAGTTCTGGGCCAGGGATCAGGCCGCCGGGCGTGCCGCGCTGAACGGGGAATGGGAAAAGATGTTTCCCGACCCCGCCGCCCGGCCCGCGCGGCATACTCAGGCACTGCCAGCGAACAGTCCGGCACATATCCAGTGCGCGTTCACGGCGGTGCTTGGAAGCTGAACGCAGTGCATCCGGGGAGGCCGCGGCCTCCCCGGATGATGCTCTCGCCGTTCAGAGACGCTTCGCGTCCATCGCGTCCCGCACATGCCGCGCGCCCGCCGTGATCGCGCGCCGTCCCGCCGCCAAAGCGGGGTGGAACAGGTGCCACACATGCACCATCTCCGGCCAGACCTCCAACGTCACCGGGACATTCGCGGCGCCCGCGGCGCTTGCCAGGCGGGTCGCGTCGTCCAGCAGGGTTTCCGCGGCGCCTACCTGGATGAACAACGGCGCGATGCCCCGCAGATCCGCGTAGAGCGGCGCCGCCAGCGGTGAGCGCGGATCGGCGCCGTTCAAATAGAGCGACGACATTTCCAGAAGCGGCTCTTTTTGCACGATCGGGTCCGTGGCGGCGAGGCTGGCCATGCTGCCGCCGATCCCTTCCATGTCCACCCAGGGCGAGATGCACCAGCCGCACGCGGGTTGCGCCAGGCCTGAATCCCGGATGGCGACCAGTGCGGCGACCACCAGCCCGCCGCCCGCGCTGTCCCCGGCGATCGCGATGTTTCCGGGCGCGATACCCTGATCGAGCAGATAACGATAGCCCGCGAGCGTATCCTCCACCGGTGCCGGAAACGGATGCTCCGGTGCCAGGCGGTAATGCAGCGCCAGCGTCCGCGCGCCCAGGTCGCGGGCGATTTCGGAGGCGACGTGGCGGTGGCTGTCGAGCGAGCCGATCACGTAACCGCCGCCGTGAACATACAGCACCGCGCGGCGGACATCCGCGCCCGGCGCGCTGGTCCATTCAGCGGGCACGCCGTTGGCCGAGACTTTCTCCACGGTGATATCGTCCGCCGTGACGAACACTTTCGCGAACGCATCGAATGACAACCGCCGGTCGGCGATGGCCGGAGGTCTGGGACGTTGCGCCAGCAATGCCCGTAACGCGACGATTTGTGGATCGGCCATGACGCTCTCCCTGGTGAACTTTCGGCACGATAGCGTCCCGCCGCCAAAGCGGCTACCATCCAGTCTGGGCCCGCACGAAGGACCTGAAGTCCGCCGGATGTTAAGGACGAGACACCACGCAGGAGACGGTCATGAACGCACCAGTCGATGTCGATCTGAGAACCCTCGCGAACACCGTGCCGCTGGAGAATTTCGATCCCAGCGACCCGCGGATTTATTATGAGGACGCCTGGCAGCCCTGGTTCGAGCGGCACCGGCGCGAGGCGCCCGTGCATCGTGTCAAGGACAGTCCCTATGGTCCTTACTGGTCCGTCGCGAAATACAAGGACATCGTTCAGGTTGAGGTGAACCACAAGATATTCTCCTCCGCGGACGAGGTCGGCGGCATCATGATCAACGATGCCCCGAAAGGCATGGAACGCACCAGCTTCATCCGCATGGACCCGCCCGAGCATGACCAGCAGCGGCGCGAGGTCAGTTCCACCGTCAATCCCGTCACGCTGGCGAAGATGGAGGATCTGATCCGCACCCGCACCAACATGGTGCTGGACAAACTGCCGCGTAACGAAACCTTCAACTGGGTCGAGCATGTCTCGGTCGAGCTGACCTCGATGATGCTGGCGACCTTGTTCGATTATCCGATCGAGGACAAAGCCCGGTTGATCCAATGGTCCGATATGTTCATCGCCGACCTGAAGGCGCCGGACGCACCCGTCAAGACGGAGGAAGAACGCTACGCCAAACAGATGGAATTCACGGAACACATGAACGTGTTCTGGGAAGAGCGCGCCAAGAAACCGAAAAGCTTCGACGTGCTCTCGATCCTCGCGCACGGCGACGCCACGAAGAACATGACGATGCGCGAGAAGATGGGCGTGCTGATCCTGTTCCTGGTCGGCGGCAACGACACCACGCGCAACTCCATGACCGGCGGCCTGTGGGGTCTGGCGCAATTCCCCGATCAGTTCCAGAAACTGCGGGACAACCCCGCCCTGACCACCAGCATGATCCCGGAAATCGTGCGCTGGCAAACCCCGGTGATCCATATGCGCCGCACCGCCATGGCGGATTTCGAACTGCGTGGCAACCAGATCAAATCCGGCGACAAAGTCGTGATCTGGTACATCTCCGGCAACCGCGACGAGGAGCAAATCGAAAACCCCAACCAGTTCATCGTCGATCGCGTCCGCCCCCGCGAGCACATGTCGTTCGGATTCGGCATCCATCGCTGCCTGGGCAATCGCCTCGCGGAAATGCAACTTAAAATCCTGTGGGACGAAGTGCTCCGCCGCGACATGAAGATCGAAGTGCTGGACAAGCCAGTTTACGCGTATTCCAACTTCCTGCACGCGATCCGGAGCCTGCCGGTCCGTATCGCCGCCTGACCATGATCCGGGCGTTTGTTGTCAGAACGAACGCCCGGATTCGTTTCTGGATCGCGAGCTGATGCGCGTCCTGCTGCTGCCGTCCGTGCCGTACGAACCGCTCTGGCGGCTGCACGCGGCGGGGGAAGCGCCGAAACCCACCGTCAGCCAGGAATTGCTGCGCGATCACGGGATCGTGACCGACAGCATCGACCCTGGCACGGACTGGAAAAACCCCTTCGGACGGATGCACCCGTTTTTTCGCGCCTTCGATCCGTTGCGTCTCCTGCGCGTTCTGGCGGCGCGGCGTGATTACGATCTCGTGATATCTGGCAATGACAGTGTGGCGGCGGCGCTGGTCGCGGCGCGCGGCGTGTGCCGTTTCCGCGCGCCCATCGTCATCTGGGATTTTTCCCCCGCGATCGGATGGCGCATTCGTGAACGCGTGCAGGACCGGAGCATTCCGCATGTGGACGGCATCATCGCGCTGAACGAAATCCAACGTCCTTACATCGCGAACCGCTGGGGCGCGCATGTGAAGGTCAGCGTCCCCGGACATTGGGTCGATACGGATTTTTATCAACCCGAACCTGCCCGCGCGGACGGCATGATTCTATCGGTTGGCGACGACAGCGGCCGCGATTATCCCACGTTGCTGCGCGCGTTGGAGGGACTGGCGGAAAGCACCCTGATCAAGACAGGACTCCCCCTCGATCTGGACGCCACGAAACACGCCCTCGTGACACCCTTGCGCGAACGCCTGTCGTATTGTGCGCTGCGCGACCTTTACGCACAAAGCCGCTTCGTCGTCGTGCCATTGCAGCCGGATACGCGCAACGCCAGCGGGGTCAGCGCGATCCTGGAATCCGGCGCCATGGGAAAAGCGGTGATCGTCAGTGACTCGGACGGTGTCCGCGAGTTCGTGCGCCACGGGGAAACCGGACTGGTCGTGCCCGCGCGCGATTCCGCCGCCCTGCGCGCGGCGATTGATCGTTTGCTGAACGACCCTGATCTGAC
>JAYVCG010000475.1:0-3837 GCA_043750075.1 Acetobacteraceae bacterium
GACGGCACCATCCTGGCGATCCGCGACATGGAACGCGCCGGCATCGACATCGTGACCGACGGCGAAATCCGCCGCGAAAGCTATTCCAACCGCTTCGCCCTCGCGCTGGAGGGGATCGACACCGACCGGCCGGGCGAAGTCCGCTCCCAGGCCGGGCACGTCACGGCCATTCCCAGAGTGGTGGGGAAAATCCGCCGGACCGGGCCGGTGGAACTGCGGGATGTGGAATTCCTCCGCGCCAACGCCACGCGCGGCACCAAGATCACCCTACCCGGCCCGTTCACCATGACTCAGCAGGCGCACAACGATTTTTACCAGGACGAGGAAGAACTGGCGATGGATTACGCCATCGCCGTCAACCAGGAACTGCGGGCGTTGAAAGCCTCCGGCGTCGATGTGGTGCAACTGGACGAGCCCTGGGTCCGCACCGCGCCACAAAAAGCCATGCGCTATGGCCTGCGCGCCATCAACCGCGCGCTGGAGGGGATCGAGGGCCCCACCGTCGTGCATCTGTGCTTCGGCTACGCCGCCGTGGTCGCCAGCAAGCCAACCGGGTACAGCTTCCTGCCGCAACTCGCCGACACGATCGCGGGCCAGATCTCGATCGAGGCCGCGCAGCCAAAACTTGATCTTGGCGTGTTGCGCGATCTTTCCAGCAAGAAAATCATGCTTGGCGTCCTCGACCTGGGCGATCCGGCGGTGGAAAGCGCGGAAACCGTCGCGGCGCGCATTCGCGCGGCCCTGAAATACGTGGCGCCCGAGAATCTCATCCCCGCGCCGGATTGCGGCATGAAATACCTGCCGCGCGCGGTTGCCTTCGGGAAACTGAAGGCGCTGGCGGACGGGGCCGCGATCGTGCGCCAGGAACTGACCGGGGTGGCGCGCTGACGCCAGCCTGGAGGAACCGCGCTACAAAGTCGTCGTCGCGCGCAACGCCCAGGAGGCGCTCGCGCATATCAGGGGATCGGGCGAGATCGATGTGATGTTCTCGGACGTGGTGATGCCTGGGGGCATGGATGGCGGACGGCTGGCGGATGAGGCGCGGCGCTGCCGGCCGGACATGAAGGTGCTGCTCACCTCCGGTTATGTCGGGGAGCCCGCGTCGGACAGGTCCATCGTCAAAGATCTGGAAGTGCTCACCAAGCCGTACCGGCGCGATGAACTGGCGCGCAAGCCGCGGATGGTGCTGGACCAGGCGTGATCATTTCGGCACCACCTGATTGGCCGGGCTGAGCCGCGCCGGGATCAGCCACGCGAACGCCAGCGCGGCCAGAGAGAAGAAGCCCGCCAGCAGCCAGGCGTTGTGCAGGCCGGTGTTGACGAGGCCCGTCAGATGCTCGGCCATGCCCGGTGGCAGGGACGCGCGTTTCGCCGGATCGAGTATCTGGTCCAGCGCCTGCCCCGCGTCGGGATCGAGGCGCAGGATCGTCGCGTTCAGCACCGCGCCGCACCCCGCGACCCCCAGCATCTGTCCCATGAATCGCATGAACATGGTGGAGGAGGTTGCCGCCCCCCGCTGATGCCATGGCACCGAGGCCTGGATCGAGACCATGAACACGCTCATGCAAAACCCCATCCCGATTCCGATGACGAACGAGCCCAGGGCGGTCAGGGCCAGGGCGTACGCGGGCGGGGCCACGATCAGGATCGCGCAGCCCGCCACCAGGGCGATGGCGCCGTCGATGGCCACGGTCCGGTAGCTGGTGCGTGTCATGATCCGCGCGCCGAAGATGCTGGCGAGCGCCCAACTGACCGACATGGCGCCAAGCACGACGCCGCCCATGAAAGGGCTCTGGCCCAGGGCGCCTTGCACATAGGCGGGCAGGAACGCCGTGATCCCCATCATCAGCGCGCCCGCGGCGCAACTGCCCAGGGAACTGGCGACGACGACGCGGTTTTCCCGCCAGAGTTCGAGAGGGAGCATCGGCTCCCGCGTCACGCTTTCGTGGATCAGCAGCAGCGCCGCCGACAGCCCGCAGGTCGCGATCACCGCGCCCAGAAGGACCGGGGAGAACCGCCCGCCCTGCACCAGCGCCAGGGTCAGACTGCCCGCCGTCAACAGCGTCAGCAGCGCGCCCAGCCAGTCAATGGACCGCCGCCTGGGCGTGTTGGTTTCATGCAGGAACAGGCCGATCATGAGCACGGAGATCACGCCGATCGGGATGTTCACCCAGAACACCACGGACCAGGAGACGTGCTGGATCAGGAAAGCGCCCAGGGAAGGCCCGGCGACGGCGGACACGCCGAAGACGCTGGAAACGAGGCCCTGCACCTTGGCGCGCTCGGCGGGTGTGTAGATGTCGCCCAGGATGGTGGCGGAAATGGGTTGCACCGCGCCCGCGCCGAGGCCCTGGATGGCCCGGAAGCAGATCAGCGGCACGATCCCCCAGGCGAAACCGCACAGCACCGCGCCGGCGATGAACAATCCCACGCCCGCGAAGAACACTTTCTTGCGTCCGAACATGTCCGCGAGGCGGCCATAGATCGGGATGCTGACCGCCTGGGTCAGCAGGAAGATGGTGAAGACCCAACTGAACAGCTCGAAACCGCCAAGGTCGGCGACGATGGTGGGCAGGGTGGTGGAGACGATCGTGCTCTCGATCGCCGCCATGAAGGTGGCCATCAGGCAGGCGGCGAGCACCAGTTTCCGGCCGGGCGGGGGGGTAGAGGACGGGAGTGTGCTCTCGACGGGCTGGATGACGGCGGGTTCGATGGCGTTCGCGGCATTGTCGGGCATGGGGTTCTTCCAGACTGCGGGATGAATTTGTCATTCCGGGACACGCGATACAACCATGACGTGATTTTCATGGCATGATTTTCTGGCGTGCTTGACGCTCTGATGCCGTCCTGCGACCGTCCTTTTCATCGGTCCCCAGGACAGCCATCATCACAGCCATCATCAGGGCGGAAGGAACAGCCATGAAATTCGGCGTATTCTATGAGCATCAGTTGCCACGTCCCTGGACGGAGCACAGCGAGTACGAATTGTTTCAGAATTCGCTGACGCAGGTGGAACTGGCGGATAAACTCGGGTACGATTACATGTGGGAAGTGGAGCATCACTTCCTGGAGGAATACTCGCATTCCTCCTCGCCCGAGGTGTTTCTCGCCGCCGCCAGCCAGCGCACGAAGAACATCCGCCTCGGTCATGGGATCGTGCAGATCACCACCAATCAGCCGCATCGCGTGGCGGAACGGGTCGCGACCCTCGATCTGATCTCTGGCGGGCGCGTCGAACTGGGCATGGGGGAAGGCGCGGGTCCGGCCGAGTTGCATCCGTTCGGCATCCGCGTGCGCGACAAGCGCGAACGGTGGGAGGAAGCGGTTCAGGCGATCATCCCGATGTTCTCCCAGGAAAGCTGGGAGTTCCATGGCAAATATTACGATTTCCCGGCCCGCAACGTGATCCCGAAACCGTTCCAGAAGCCGCATCCGCCGCTGTGGGTCGCGTGCTCCAACATCCGCACCATTGGGGAGGCGGGTCAGTGGGGCATGGGCGCGCTTGGCTTTAGTTTCGTCTCGCCCGACGCGGCGCGCGCCTGGGTGCATAAATATTACAACATGCTGCTGGATCAGCCGCGGCGCCTGACCGAATACAAGGTCAATCCGAACGTCGCCATCGTCAACGGCTTCATGTGCGCGCCCACGGATGAGGAAGCGGTGGAGAAAGCCGCCGGCTGGACGTTCTTCATTTTCGCGCTGTCGCATTATGGGCGCAAGGGCATCGACGCGCCGGGGAAAGGCGATTTGTGGCGCGAATATCAGCAATGGCGCAACTCCGAAAAAGCCCAGGAGGCGTTGCGGAACGGGTTGATCGGGTCGCCGGAGACGATCAGG
>JAYVCG010000476.1:0-3335 GCA_043750075.1 Acetobacteraceae bacterium
CGCCGACCCCGCGCCAATCCTGCACGCGCTGATGACGGACAAGGCGGTCACGGATACGCATGTCATCGACACGATCACCACGGTCGTCGATCCGGTCCACGGGGAAGCCACGCTGGACCGCTTCCCCGAATCGCGGCGGCAAATCGCGCTGGCGGACCGGCTGGTGTTCAGCAAAACCGATCTCGCCTTACCCAATCCGGCGTTGCTGCGGCGGCTGGACGATCTGAACCCCCTGGCGCCGCGCGGGCAAGCAGCGGATACACGGCCCGGAATGCTGTTCGCGGGCGCCGATCCGATGGCCCGCGCGGCACGGTTCACCGACCTGCCCGATCAACCGGCCGCCTCGCCGTTCAGCCGCGCCCGCCACACCGAGGCGATCGAGACAGAGGCATTCCGCCGCGCCCGTCCCCTGCCCGCTTTGGCGTTGACCTTGTGGCTCCAGGCCCTGACCGAACATTGCGGCGACCGGCTGCTCCGCGTGAAAGGCCTTGTGTGCCTGGAGGAAATGCCGGACCAACCCGCCGTCATCCATGGGGTTCAGCACGTCTTCTCACCGCCGGAGTTCCTGGAACGCTGGCCCTCCACGGACACCGATACGCGGCTGATCTTCATCTTTCGCGCCATGCCGCGGCATTTTCCGGCGCGGCTGCTGGACGCGATCGAGGAAGAAGCACGCGAGGAACTGGAGACGGCGCGGCGAAGCGGATAAACTCCCGCGCAAAGGGAGGAACAACAGAATGAACAGACGCGGTTTACTCGCCGCCGCCGCCGCTGGCACGCTCGCGCGTCCGGCGCTGGGGCAGAAAACCAAAACCCTGGTTTGCGTGCCGCAAAACCCGCTCAGCAGTTTCGATCCGGTCTGGACCAGCGCGCAGATCGCCCGCAACGCCGGGTACATGATTTTCGATTTGCTGTACGGGCGGGATGAAAACAATGTCCCGCGCCCGCAGATGATCGAGTCCGGCGTCATGGACGCGGACGCGAAACGCTGGACGCTGCGTTTGCGCGATGGGTTGAAATGGCATGACGGCGAGAAGGTGCTGGCGCGCGACTGCGCCGCCTCGCTGGCCCGCTGGATGCGCCGCGATCAGACCGGCGGCAGTCTGCGCCAGCGGCTGGACGCGATCGAAACGCCGGATGACCGGACGCTGGTGTTCCGGCTGAACAAACCGTTCCTGCATTTGCCCATGCTGCTGTCGCGTTTCGTCACGCCGCCGGTGATGGTGCCGGAGCGGCTGGCGAAGACCGATCCGTTCAAACCCATGCCCGAGGCAATCGGCAGCGGCCCTTTCCGCTGGCTGGCGGATGAACACATCCAGGGCAGTTTCGCCGCCTTCGCGCGCAATGACGCTTATGTGCCGCGTGACGAGCCCCCCAGTTACATGGCGGGCGGGCATCGGGTGCTGGTGGACCGGGTGGAGTGGAAAATGATCACCGATGGCGCCACGGCGGCCAGCGCGCTGGTCACGGGCGAGGTGGACTGGATCGAGATCCCGCTGCCCGACCTGCTGCCGATGCTGAAACGCGCGCCCGGCGTGAAGACGGGCATTCTGGATGAGGCGGGTCAAAAGCACATCTTGCGGATGAACCACGTCACCGCGCCCACCAGCAACGTGGCGATCCGGCACGCGATCATGGCGGCGATGGATCAGCGCGAGATCATGACGGCGGTAATGGGCGGCGATCCCGCCAACGCGTTGACGGACATTGGCTTTCTCACCACCGGCGACAAGAGCGTGGACGGGGCCGGGATGGAGGCGTTGCGCGGCCGCCGTTCGCCAGGAGTGGTGAAGGCCATGCTCGACAAGGCGGGCTACAAGGGCGAACGCCTCGTGCTGCTGCATCCGACGGACCACACTTTTTACAATCCCTCCTCCTCCGTCATCGCGCATTTGCTGCGGGAGGCCGGGTTCACCGTCGATGCCCAGCCGATGGACTGGGGCACGGTGCAGGTCCGCCGCGGCAGCCGCGAGCCGCTCGACAAGGGCGGCTGGTCGATCTTTTCCACCGTCGTTCCGGCGCCGGATTACGAATCGCCGCTCCAGGCCAATTTCATGCGCGGCGAAGGCAGGAACGCCTGGTTCGGCTGGCCCGACGATCCGCCGATGGAGGCGATCCACGAGGCCTGGCTGAGCGCCACCGATCCCGCCGAGCAAACAAGATTATCGCGTGACTTCCAGACGCGGGCCTTTGAATTCCTGCCGTTTATTCCGCTTGGCGGCTATAAACAGACTTCGGCCTGGCGCGACAGCCTCAAGGGCATTCTGAAAGGCCCGTCGATCGTGTTCTGGAACGTCAGCAAAACCTGAAGGAAACGGCTCATGGAACGACGCGGTGTGTTGACCGGCGCGGCGGCCTCGCTTGTTTCGCCGCTGGTGGCTCCTTTGGCCGCCCCGGCGATTGGGGGCACGGCGAAAACCCTGCTGTTCGTGCCGCAATCGCCGCTGGCCAGTCTCGACCCGGTGTGGACCAGCGCGATGACGACGCGCAATGTAGGCTTCCAGATTTACGATGTGCTGTTCGGCCGCGATGAGTGGATGAACCCAAAGCCGCAGATGCTGGCGGGCTATTTGGTCGAGGATGACGGCAAACGCTGGACGATGACGCTGCGGGACAACCAGTGGTTCCACGATGGGGAGAAAGTGCTGGCGCGGGATTGCGTGGCCTCGCTGCGGCGCTGGATGGTGCGCGATCCGGGCGGCGCCACCCTGGCCGCGCGGCTGGACGCGCTGGAGGCGCCCGATGACCGCACCATCGTGCTGCGGTTGAAGAAGAAGTTTCCGGCGCTGCCCAATCTGCTGTCGAAATTCCAGACCGCCGCCGTGATGGTGCCGGAGCGGCTGGCGAAAACCGATCCGTTCAAACAGATGCCGGAGGCGACCGGCAGCGGACCGTTCCGCTTTCTCGCCGATGAGTATGTGATTGGCAGTCACGCGGCGCTGGTTCCGTTCGAGCGGTATGTGCCGCGCGAGGAGAAGCCGAGTTTCACCGCGGGCGGACATAAGGTGCTGGTTGACCGCATGGAATGGAAGATGATCCCCGATGCCGCGACGGCGGCGAACGCGCTGGCGACCGGGGAGATCGACTGGCTGGAAATGCCGTTGCCCGATTTGCTGCCGATGCTGCGCAAGACCGGCGCCGTGAAGATCGGTCAGTTGGATGAGTATGGGTTCATCAGCCAGTTGCGGCCCAATCATGTGAACGCTCCGACCAGCAACGTGAAGCTGCGCCGCGCGATCCGTGCCGCGATCGACCAGCGCGAGGTGATGGACGCGGTGATGGGTGGCGATCCGGAGGCCGCGATCACGCCCATGGGCTATCTCGCCACCGGCAAG
>JAYVCG010000477.1:0-2866 GCA_043750075.1 Acetobacteraceae bacterium
TCCCCGGCGCCAGCCTGCATGGCTGGCGGGCGGCGGGCGTGCCGGGCAGCGTGCTTGGCCTGGATACCGCGCTGACCCGTCATGGCAGCCTGCCGCGCGAGACGGTGATGGCGCCCGCGATCCGCCTCGCGCGTGACGGGTTCGTGCTGACGCCCGGCGACACCGACATCCTCGCCCGCGCCGCGCCCTTGCTGCGCCGCGATCCCGCCGTGGCGCGTGTCTTCCTGCGCCCGGACGGCGCCCCGTTCGAGCCTGGCGACAGGCTGATCCAGCCCGATCTCGCCAACACGCTCGCCGCCATCGCCACCGGGGGACCGGATGCGTTCTACAAAGGCCCGCCCGCCGCCGCCGTCGCGCGTGACAGCGGCGGCGCGCTGACCGAGGCGGATTTCGCCGCCTACCGCGTCACCGTCTCCGAACCCCTCGCCTGTTCGTATCGCGGAACCATCGTGCTTTCCGCTCCCCCGCCTTCCTCCGGCGGCACGGCTCTCTGCGAAATACTGGGCGTTCTGGAAGGCTACGATCTACGCGCTCTGGGGTTCCACGGCGCCCGCGCGGTGCATGTCATGACCGAGGCGATGCGCCACGCCTTCGTCGATCGTAACAATTTTCTCGGCGACCCCGCCTTCGTCCGCAATCCGCTGGAGCGGCTGTTGTCGCGCGATCACAGCGATCGCATCCGCGCCCGCATCACCGATCGCGCCACCCCCTCGTCTCAGGCCGCGGCGGGGACGCCGCCGCACGAGCACCCGGAAACCACGCATTATTCCGTGATCGACAAGGCGGGCAACGCCGTCGCCGTCACCTTCACCATCAACGGCGCGTTCGGGGCCGGAGTGATGGCGGCGGGCACGGGATTTCTGCTGAACAACGAAATGGACGATTTCACCGCCAGACCCGGCACGCCCAATGCGTTCGGCCTCGTGCAGGGCGAGGCCAACAGCATCGCCCCCGGCAAACGGCCGCTGTCCTCCATGAGCCCCACCATCGTGCTGCGTGAGGGGCGGGTGGCGCTGGTGCTTGGCTCGCCGGGCGGATCGCGGATCATCACGATCGTGGCGCAGGTCATTCTCAACATGATCGACCACGGCATGACGGCGCAGGAGGCGGTGGACGCGCCCCGCGTGCATCATCAATGGCTGCCCGACACGATCTTCGCGGAACGCCATGCGCTGTCGCCCGATACGCGGGCGGCGCTGGAGGCCATGGGCCACACGATCACGGAACAAACCAACTGGGGCGCCGCCGCGCTGATCGCCGTGGGGCCGCCGCGGGAGATGTCCTCCGGTCCAGGATCGTCCGGGGGGGATTCGGCGGCGAGCGGGCGGACACGGCCGGGGTGGTTTTACGGCGCCAGCGATTCCCGGCGCCCGGCCGGGGCGGCGATCGGGGAATAGTGCGGGACGGGGGAATCGCCTGGAGGAAAAGGTCAGGGCTTTACCCTGAAACCCACCAGAAGGCGCTGCCTCCTGGACCTCCGCCAAAGGCTCGCCTTTGGAAACCATCCTTGGAGTCACCATGGATGGGGTCCAGGTGCCCGGCACCTGGCGGGGCGCGGGGCGGCGCCCCGTTCTTTCTTCCTTCAGACGATTGCCTCACACCACACGCACCGCCATCCTCCCGCCACCGCCGCGCTATCATCCGGCACACTCAAGGGAGACCCTCCAATGTCCGGCGCCAACGCCTTCAAATTCGTCATGCTCCCCCCTCAAAACGACACATACCGCGCCTGGGCCGCCCAACTCGCCGCCGAGGTGCCGGAAGCCCGCATCGTCCTGGCCGAGGACGAAGCCTCCGCCGCGCGGGAAATCGCCGATGCCGACGCCGCCTTCGGCTGGCTGAACGCCGAGCTGCTGGCGAAAGCCACGAAACTGCGCTGGCTTCAGGCGCCGCAGATCGCCCCGGCCGCGGGCTATTACCATCCCGCGCTGATCGCGCACCCGTTGAAAGTCACGAATTTCCGGGAGATCTTCAACGACCACATCGGCGCCCACATCCTGGCTTTCGTGCTGGCCTTCGCGCGCGGGCTGCATGTGTTCATCCCCCAACAAGCGCGCCGCGAATGGAAAAAATCCTCCCAGGAAGCCGGTGATGTCATCCACCTGCCCGAGGCCACCGCCCTCATCGTGGGTGCTGGCGGCATTGGCGCCGAGGCCGCCCGCCTGCTCGCCGCCTTCGGAGTGCGCGTGCTGGCCACCGACGCCCGCCGGACAACGGCGCCTGAGGGCGTGGCGGAACTGCACAAACCCGAGGCGCTGGACGACCTGCTCCCCCGCGCGGATTTCGTCATTCTGACGGTGCCGCACACGCCCGCGACGGAAGGCTTCTTCAACCGCGCCCGCTTCCAGAAGATGAAACGATCGGCGTTCTTCATCAATATCGGCCGCGGCATGACCACGAAGCTCGACGACCTCGTGGCCGCTCTGAACGCGGGGGAAATCGCGGGCGCCGCGCTCGATGTTTACGAAATCGAGCCCTTGCCGTCGGAGCATCCGCTCTGGACCATGCCCACTGTGCTGCTGACGCCGCACATGGCCGGGCACGGGCCGTATCTGAACGACCGCCGCTACCGGATCATGGCCAACAATTGCCGCCTGTTCGCGGCCGGTAAACCGTTACAGAACGAGGTGGACAAATCCTCCTGGTTCTGAAACGAACAATGCCGCTACCGTTTCACCGCGAGCGCGACGGCATACTGGGTCTCCCCCAGTTGCCCGACCGCCTCGCCGGCCAGCAGCAAGGCGTCGAGCAGCCGCGGATCATCCTCAGTGTCTGTCCAGGATCATCGCATTGAAAATAAAGAGAAATTCAGGCCTTCATGTCAGAAAACTCCCTGATTACACTCAAATATCAGCGGATTTCCGAC
>JAYVCG010000478.1:0-4834 GCA_043750075.1 Acetobacteraceae bacterium
GGCGATGATCGGCTTTTCGGTGTTGTAACCAATCGTCGGGATCGAACGCCACAGTTCCGGTAAATTCGACACATCCGCGCCGGAGCTGAATGCCTTGTCTCCCACGCTGCTCAGCACGGCGACGCGTTTGGTGTCGTCGGCGTCGAACGTTTTGAAGGCTTTTTGCAGCCCCACGGCCACATCCTGGTTGATGGCGTTCAGCCGCTCCGGGCGGTTGATACGGGTGATGGAAATGGCGCCTTTGTCCTCGACGGTGACAGCGGACATTATTTTCCCTCCGTGGTGATGAGCGGTCCTTCGAACGCGGCCCAGGCGGTGGGGGCTTCGCGGAGGAGGATTTTCAGGGATGTGACGGCGCGGCCGCCTTCGCCAAGGCGGCCGTCCAGACAGGCGGCGGTGATCAGACCGTGGATATGGAACGCCATGTGTTCCGTGGTCGTATTGATACCCTTAAACAATGGGTTGTCATCGAGATTGCTGTAATCGAGCGCTTCCAGAACGCGCCGCAATTCGGTTTTCGCCAGCCCGATATCGACCAATAACTGATGATTATCGAGCACGGGGGCGCGGAACTCCGCTTCCACCGCGAAGGTGGCGCCATGCAGACGTTGCGCGGGTCCGAATTCCTCGCCCTGGAAACTATGCGCGATCATGATGTGGTCGCAAACGGTCAGGCTGTACATGGATCGTGTCCCGCTGGTTCAGGTTTCATAAGTGATGACATGGCACGCCCCGCCGGGCGCCAGGATGCGCGCCATCGCCTCGGGCAGATCCTGAAACCGCGTGGGGCCTTCCAGCAGCATGTCATGGACGGGATCATCCAACAACGCGAGGGCGGTGGCCAGACGCTGCGCGTGGGTGCGGCGTCCGCGCATGGCGGGTGCCACGGCGCCCACCTGGGTCGCGATCAGACGCAGCCGCCGCGCGTGGAAGGCTTCTCCCAATGGCACCGAGGGGGCGGTGTCGCCATACCACGACGCCTCGATGATCCGCGCCTCGAACGCGGCGCGGTCCAGCGCCAGCCGCAGACCGGCTTCCGAGGCGGAGGCATGCACGATCAGTTCCTGCTCCCCCGGCGCCGCGTCCGGCAGCGCGAACGCGCAGCCCATGCGGCGGGCCAGGATTTCCCGCGCCGGGTTCACATCCACCACCGTCACGCGCGCCGCGGGCACATGGGCCAGCAGGTACGCGGCCAGCAGGCCAACCACACCGGCGCCGATGACCAGCATGCGCTCTCCCGCCAGGGGGGCCGCGTCCCAGTACAGGTTCAGCGCGGTCTCCATGTTGGCGGCGAGGACAGCGCGCGGCGTGGGTATCACGTCAGGCACGGGAACGCACATGGCGGCGGGGGCGAGGAAACGGTCCTGATGCGGATGCAGCACGAACACCCGTTCGCCATTGCCTCGCGCGCCGACCACGCTGTAGCCATATTTCACCGGGAAGGGGAATGATCCGCCCATCAGCGGCGCCCGCATCGCCTCGAATTGCCCAGGGGGAACACGCCCGGACCAGACCAGGGCCTCGGTGCCGCGAGAGACGCCGGAGGCGAGGGCGCGGACCAGCACCTGATCCTCCCCAGGCGGGGGGACGGTTTCCGCGCGCAGTTCTCCCTGGCCAGGAGCGATGGTCCAGAACGCATGGGCCTGGATCACGAGGTTTGGGTCACGCGGTCCGGATCACGGGACGCGGTTCATGTGGCGCGTTTCAGGGGAATGTCGAGCAGGATGTCGGCGCCGATCTGGTGGGCGGTCCAGCCGAAGCGCCGCCCTTCCTCCAGCCGCGCGACCGGGGTCAGCGGGAAGGCTGGCACGCCGCCGCCCATCAGCAGCGGGGCCACCGTCACATGCAGCCGGTCGAGCGCCCCGGCGGCGAGAAACCGCGACACCGTGACACCGCCGCCCTCCACGAAGATCCGCCGCAGGCCGCGTCCGCGCAGCAGCGCCAGGATCGCGGCGATGTCGAGCCCCTCCGCGCCGCGCGCCACCGGCAGCACGCGCGCGGTGCCGCGGAGATCGGTGGTTGCCCGTTCCGGCGCGCACAGCAGCAGCGTTTCCGGTCCCTCCTGGAAAACCCGGTAGCGATCGTCCAGGCGCCCATCGGTGTCGAGGATGACCCGTACCGGGCTTGGCCCCTCGACCAGGCGGGTCGTCAGCCGGGGGTCATCGGCGCGGATCGTGCGCGCGCCCACCACGACCGCGTCGCACAGGGCGCGCAAACGGTGGGTATGGCGCAGGTCGTCCGGGCCGCTGATCCAGACCGACTCCCCTTCCCGCGTCGCGATATAGCCGTCGAGGGACTGCGCGACCCGGCCAAGCACGAAGGAGTGTCCGGGCGGCACGGTGGCGCGCAGGGGCGCGAACAACGGGCCGCCCAGGTCAGCGGAGGCAGACCACGCGGAACCCTCGGCGATATGATCCATGAAGCGCCCTTACCATGCCGTCTGAAACCCAGGTAGCCGCACCGCGCGTGAAGGCATCCCCCTGAACCAGACGTTTCACGGCGATGCCTGTTCCATCGTACGGCGCATTTTGCCGGATTGATGTCGAAGCGCTCATTGGCGTTTACGGATGTTCCAGAACACGACGTGCTCGGGCACGCTGACCACGCCCTCCAGCGTGTCGCGCCAGGCGGCGGGCAGCAGGTACTGGCCGTAGGGGAGCGCCAGCGTGATCTCCATCGCGCGCTTCTGGATGTCCACGGCGAGGGCGCGGGATTTGACCGGATCGGTTTCCTTCAACCAGGCGGCGCGCAGTGCCTCGTATGGCGCGTCGCAGGGCCAGCCGGGGAAGGATTTCTCGCAGCGCGCGGGGAGCAGGATGGAGAAGGCGGGGTTTTCGCTCGCCACCTGACCGCCGGTGGTGAGGATGACGTGCCAGCCGTTCGGACCGGGCCCCTTGTTGGTGCGCCGGGCGGTGATGGTGCCCCAATCGACGGTTTGCAGATCGACGTTGACCCCGGCCTTGCGCATGGCCTCGGTCAGCACCAGGGTCGCGTGGTGCTGCATGACCTGATCGGTGGCGTCCAGCACCACGATCGGCTCATCCTTGTATCCGGCGGCCCGCATCATCTCGATCCCGCGCTTCAGGCGGACCGGCTCGGGGTCGTTCGACAGCAGCATCTCCGCGCCCGCTTCGGACCCGGTGGCGGAGCCGCACATCATCAGCGCGCCGCAGACCTGGCCCTCGGTCAGATTGCCCATCACCGCCATGATCATGTCGGGCTGATGGATGAAATTCTGCATCGCGCGGCGGATGCCGGGATTGTCGAAAGGGGGATTGGTCCAGTTGACCCGCAAATGCCCCTGGATGCCGACCGGCCAGATCGCGCGCACCACGATCCCCTTGGTGGCCCGCAAATCCGGTGTCAGGTCCGGGGGAGCGAACTGGATGAAGTCGATCTCCCCGGTTTTCAGCGCGCCTACCTGTGTCGTGGGGTCCACGATGTTGAGCCACTCCACCCGCTCCACATGCACGCGCTTGCCGCCCGCGATGCTGGAGGCGGGTTCCGCGCGCGGCACATAGCCGGGGTTACGCACGTAAACGACCTTGCTGCCCGCGACCCATTCCTCCTTCTTCATGATGAACGGGCCGGAGCCCAGGGGATCGGTCAGTTGCTTGCTGGACGGCAGACCGTCGATCAGGCGCGCGGGCATCACGAAGGTCGGCACCGCGGACGGTTTGCTGAGCGCGGGAATGAGTTGCGGGAAAGGCTCTTTCAGGCGGAGGGTAAAACCGCGGGCGCCGGTTTGTTCGAGGGATGTCAGCACTTCGGCGATATACTGCCCGCCGGAATCCACCAGCATCCAGCGGCGCAGGGAGGCAATCGCGTCGGCGGGCGTGACCGGCGTGCCATCGGAGAAGCGCAGATTGTCCCGCAATGTGAAAGTGTAGCTCAGCCGGTCCGGGCTTTCCGTCCAACTGTCCACCATTTGCGGCTGGGGCTTCGACTGCTCATCGCTGGCCAGCAGCGTGTCGTAAACCATGTAGGCGTGGATGCGGGTCTGCGGCGCGATCGTCCACAGCGGATCGAGGCTGCGCAAATCCCCGTTCATGACCGCCCGCAACACGGTGGGATCGGACCGCGCGGGCGTTGGCTGGCCCAGGGCGAGGAATGCTGTCACGGCGGCCGCGAGGGTGGATCGCGCGATGGTTCGAACGTTCATCCGTCTCATTCCGCCTCCCAACAGGCTTTGGCGCCTTTTGGCGTCATGGAAAGGAGGATGCGAGGCTTTCCGGCTTTCGTGCAAGGTGCCGCTCTCGTCTTCCCTGAGCAACCGGCTGGAGGAAAACGGCCAGGGCTTTGCCCCGGCACCCCACCAGGAGGCGGCGCCTCCTGGACCTCCGCCAAAGGCTCGCCTTTGGAAACCATTTATTGGAGGCTTGATGGACGATTACTTGTCCATCCACACATCCTCCATGCGGTTGCCGTTGTAGATGCTGTTGACCATCGGGGTGTAGCCGTGGACATAAGGCTGCCAGCAGGTGCCGGAGCGGTTATGATACAGCACCGGACGGGCGACATCCTCGGCCAGGCGGCGTTCGATGTCCCAGACCATCTGCTTGCGTTTTTCCTGATCCGCTTCCATGGATTGCCGGACGAACAGCGCGTCGATCGCCGGGTTGCAATACCCGTCATAATTGCTGTCCGAACCGCAGGCGTAGTTTTCGAAGAACGCCTGATCGGGATCGTCGATGCCATTGCCGGTCAGGTTGAGGCCGATCGTGTAGTCCTTGCGCATCACCTTGGGATACCAGCCGGTGGTGTCGATGGGTTCCAGTTCGGCGTCGATGTAAATCTCCTTCAACTGGTCGATCAGGATCACCGCCGGATCGCG
>JAYVCG010000479.1:0-2614 GCA_043750075.1 Acetobacteraceae bacterium
GAAACGGTCGCGTATCTGGGGATCGTCTGCGGCGGGCTGGCGAAATTCGCCACCGACATCATTCTGCTGGCGCAAACCGAGGTGGGGGAGGTCGCCGAGCCCTATGTCGCGGGCCGGGGCGCGTCCTCCACCATGCCGCAGAAACGTAATCCGATCGCCTCCGAATACATCCTCGCCGCCACCCGCACCGTGCAAGGTCTGGTTCCTGTCATGCTTGGCGCCATGGCGCAGGACCATGAACGCGCCACCGGCCCCTGGCAGGGCGAGGCGCTGGTCATTCCCCAGGTCTTCGTGCTGACCCACGGCGCGCTGCTGCACGCCCGCGCCATCGCCGGGGGCATGATCCCCGATCCCGTCCGCATGAAGCACAATCTGGGCCTGACCAACGGGCTGATCGTCGCCGAGGCGGTGATGATGGGCCTCGCCCCGCATCTCGGCCGGGAGGAAGCGCATCACGTCGTCAAACACGCCTGCGACGTGGCGTTGACAGAACGCATTCCCCTGGCCGATGCCCTGGCCCGCGATCCGGCGGTGTCCACTCGCCTCGACCGGGCGGCGGTTGAGCGGTTGACCGACCCGGCTTCTTACCTGGGCAGCGCGGGCGCGTTCGTGGACCGGGTTCTGGCGGCGGCGGAAGGAGTTTTGAGGTAGAAGCATTCACGCCGCGATCCCTCCGCCACGCGATCACGGGGCTTTCGCGTGATTGTTCTGGAGAAAGAGCGGTGGAAGCCATAGACTTTTCTCGCCATGCGCGCTCGCGCCGGAATGGCCACCCTCATGAGACTGAGCCAGCCTCCATGACCCTGATCAAAACCCTTGTCGATGTCACCGAAGACCACCGGATCAGCGGCATCGTGCCCGCTGGTATACCGGCGGGTAAGCATGAAGCGATCATCACCCTCGTTCCACCCCCGCGCGCGCGGATCGCCGATCTACCGGTCCACCCCAGTGGCTGGGAAGACAGACTCTCGTTACGGCGCGAGGATCTGTATGGCGACGCGGGGCGATGAGCCGCACTTTCCTCGACACCAACATCCTGGTTTACGCTGATCAACCCACATCGGCCTTTCACGGTACGGCGCGAGAAACCCTTCTCGCTCTTGAAGCGGCGGACGAGGAACTCTGGATCAGTCCCCAGGTGATTCGCGAATACCTGTCCGTCGTGACCCGCCCCGATGCATCTCGGCCGGAGGAGGCGCCTTTACCGCCCCAGGCCGCGGTGGATGCCGCCACGCACTTCCTCGCGACATTCTGGCTCGCCGGCGAAGACCAGGATGTGTCCAGACGGCTTCTTGACCTGATCGCGCGATACGGCGTCAGAGGACGCCTGGTGCATGATGCCAACATCGTGGCCACCATGCTGACACACGGTATTCCGCGTCTGCTGACCTTCAACGCCCGCGATTTCCGCCGCTTCGGCGATCTGATTGAGATCATGGCCCTGGGCGCATCGGAAAACGGGTGACATCTGATCGCCGCCGTTGATCCACGCGAGGCTGGCGCGACACCAGCCATGTTCATCGGCCCTCATCCGTGGCAAAGACACACCATCAACGCGACCTTTCCAAATGGGAGGAAAAGGCGCGGCGGAAAAGGGGAAACAACCATGCCCAAAACCCGAGGCACCGGCCTGTTGATGGCCTGGACCGATGTTGATCCGGCGCACGAGGCGGAATTCAATCGTTGGTACGACGAGGAGCATATCGGCCGGTTGCTCGCGGTGCCGGGCTTCCTGGGCGCGGGACGCTACCGGGCGTTGCGCGGCGGGCCAAAATATCTGGCCATGTATGAGCTGGAGGATCACAACGTCCTCCGCTCGGCGGGTTTCATCGACACGGTGCGCTATCAACCCTCGGCGCGACGGCTGGCGGCATCGCCCAGTACCACGGGGCGGAATTTCCTGCTGAACGGCTACCGGCAGATTTTCCCGGCGCGGACGCATCCGGCGGACAACCCCGCCGACATGCCGCGCTATCTGCAAATGGGCCGCATCGACGTCATGGCGTCGATGGAGGAAGAATTCAACGACTGGTACAACACCTGTTACATCCCCGGCTTCCTGACCGTGCCCGGTGTGATCCGCGCCCGCCGCTATGTCGCGATCGAGGCACAGCCGAAATACCTGACCGTTTATGAGTTCGAGAACCCTGACGTTCCGGATTCGAAAGAATGGAAGGCGCTGCGGGAATCCAATCCGTGGAGCAAACGCGTAAGGGCGGCGATGCGGCTGGATGAGGGCTCGCCCGCCGTGTTCGAGCGGATTTTCCCGGCGCTTTGAAACAAGTCTGGTACTTTGCAATAAGGATAATGACATGACGGATGTGATCGGCACCTGGAAGATGGTGCGCGCCGTGGCGCAGGATGGGAACGGCAAGGCGTTGCCCGCGCCTTATGGCGGGCAGGGCATGGGGCGGCTGGTGTTGGGCGCGGATGGCCGCATGATGGCGCTGCTCTGCGATGCGCGGCGCGACATCCCCGATGGCGAGAAGCGCGAATACGGCGGTTACTGCGGCAACTACACCTATGACGGCAAGCAACTGATCACCCGCGTCGATGGCGCGGCGGACCCGGCCCGGATGGGCTCCGATCAGGTGCGCGGCGTGCGGTTCGAGGA
>JAYVCG010000480.1:0-7404 GCA_043750075.1 Acetobacteraceae bacterium
CCCGGCCTGATCACCCCCAGGACGCCGCGCGAAGACGCGGTCAAGGATGGCCGAAGGCCACCGCGCAGCGGCGCGAAGCGTCCTTGACGGCGTTTTCGCACGGCGTCACCCTCGATCAAGGTGGGCGATCCAACCAAATCGCAGTTCGTTACCACCCACTCCAAACAGCGAGGAGCCGGATAATATGTCGGATCAGGGGCTCCGCATTGCGGGCAGGCCTTCGCGTTCGTGCTGACCGTGACCCCGCATTCCCGGCATGCCTTCAGGGCCATGACATCACCAGCGCCACCATCCACCGCATCGCATTCTCCCGCCCGGCCCCATCGCCGCGCCATCAAGAAGGCACGCCCACATGCCGCAAGCAACAATCAAATAAGGAGGGTGTATTTTGCGGTCATTGCTTTTGGACAGAAAACGCCGGGACCTGGTTCTCGATGCGCGCGGCAACATCGCCGTCACGACTGAACCTTACGCCATCGCGCAGGACGCGGCGTGCGCGGCGCGGCTTTCCTGGGGCAGCGCCCCGCGTTCTTCCCCTCAAAACGCATCACACACGCGTTGACAACGCCATGGGCCCGGCCGCGCGCGTCTGACGCCCGGACGCCCCATAAAACGGCTCAGCCGTGACGGACGCCGCCGCCGCCGCCGCCGCGACAACGCCGATCACCCTTTGCTGCGCCACGATCGCCCGTTCCAGCAAACGGCGATTCTTCCGCGCCAGATCATCGACCCGCCGCGCCGCGGGCAAAAGCCCCGGATGTTCGCCCGCGCCTCCCCCCGCCGCCGCCAGCGCGGCGAGGGCATCGGTCTTCTCAGCCAGCATCGCCGCCGCCCGCGGCAAATCCATGGCCGCCAAAGCCGCGTTTTCCCGTTCCAGCACCTCCACGAGACGGTTCATCGCCGCGAGCAGAAGTTTCGGCATCACGATTTTCCTTCCTTCATTCGCAGCATCGCTGCGTGGATGGGCGCCGCGAGGCCCAGTCCACCGGCGGCGGCGATCTTCTTGCTGATCTCCTCCACCAGCATCGGTTTCCAGGTTTTCTCCCCCGTGCCGCCACTGAACATGTTGTGTTTTTTCGGCTCCACCGTCTCGAACATGGGTTTCAGGAATTCCCCCAGCGCCATTGCCTCGAAATCCCGCGCGGCCTTCCACATCTTCGCGGGATCGGCGGGCACGGAGGGTTTCGTCACCGGAACCGGCGGGCGTTGAGCCATGGCAGGAAGGGACACGGAAGGAGGAATGCTCATCATCTCACCTGCAAATCAGCCTGCAACGCGCCGGCCGCCTTGATGGACTGAAGAATGGAAATCATGTCGCGCGGCCCCACGCCCAGGGCGTTGAGGGAAGCCACGAGATCGCGCAGCGTGACTCCCGTGGGCAGGATGCCAAGCCTGCGGTCGTTCTGGGTGTCGATCTGGATTTGGGTGCGCGGCACGACGGCGGTGACGCCGCCGGACAAGGGGCCGGGCTGGCTCACCTGCGGCGTTTCCGTCACCCGGATGGTCAGATTGCCCTGCGCGATGGCGACAGTGCTGATGCGGACGTTATCGCCCATGACGATGGTGCCGCTCGCCTCGTCGATGATGACGATGGCGGCGTTGTCCGGCTGCACCCGCAAATTCTCGATTTTCGCCAGCACGTCGATCGGATCGCGGGTGGCGATGTCCAGCAGCACGGTGCGCGGATCGACCGCCCGGCTGATGTTGCCCATCACGCGGTTGATCTCGTCCGCGATCCGCCGCGCCGTCGTCAGGTCCGGGTTGCGCAGCCCGAGCCGGAGCGTACCGGCGCCGCGGTCGAGGCGGAACGCCACCTCTTTTTCCACCGTGGCCCCGTTGGCGATCCGCCCGGAGGTGGGCACGCCGCGGGTGACGGAAGAAGCCGCGCCGCGCGCCGAGATCGCGCCCGTGGCGATGGCGCCCTGCGCCACGGCGTACACCTCGCCATCCGCCGCCAGCAGCGGTGTGACCAGCAACATGCCGCCGGTCAGGTTGCTCGCGTCGCCCAGGGCGGAAACGGCGACGTCGATGCGGCTGCCGCCGCGGGAGAAGGCGGGCAGTTCCGCCGTCACCATCACGGCGGCGATGTTCTTGGTGGAGAGTTTCTGCACCTGGTCGCGGGTGTTGACGCCAAGCCGTTCCAGCATGCCGACCAGGGATTCACGGGTGAAGATCGCGCTGTCGAGTTTGTCCCCGGTGCCCGCCAGGCCGACGACGAGGCCATAACCGATCAACTGGTTCGACCGCACCCCTTCCACATCCGCGATGTCCTTAATTCTGACCTGAGCACGAGAGGCTGGCGCCAGTAACAGGGACAGGGCGAGCACGGCATGGAAAAAACAGCGGCTCCAGACCTTCCACCCGCCCATGCGGTAAGGATCGCGAAAGGATTCGCGGTCACAGTCCGCACGCTCATTCCCGCTTTGATCCAGGTGGTGGTCCATGCGGTGAAAGAAGCAAGTCTTGTGCCATGCGAAGCGCACGGCGTTCCGCCGTCATCGGCGTGTATCGTGTGGCATGGCGGACCCGATGGGGGCGGCAAAAAACGCCGCCCGGCATGAATGACCTACCTGGTGGGAGTGACAAGCATGGTCGAAAGCGTGAGGGCTAACAGGATCGGTGGCACGGCGTCCCCGGTCCGCGACGGGACGAGACTGGCGGAGGGTGGGTTTTCCGTGAACAGCGGCGGCGGGTTCCAGGTCCAGAAGGCGCGGCTTTCCACGATCCCGGCCATGGGGCTCGAAAGCATGCTGGCGCTCCAGTCGATCAACGAGGCCATCGACCGCGACCGTGCCGCCCGCGCCCGCGGCGCCGCGATGATCGCGGCGCTGACCGATCTGCAACGGGCGATGCTGGCGGAGGAGGATCCGGCGCTCGCTCTCCGCTCCCTCAGCGAACTCGCCATGGACGGGCCGCTCGCCGACGATCCTGGCCTCGCCGCGATTCTGCGGGCGGTGGTGCTGCGTTCCCGCGTCGAGGTCGCCCGCCGGGAGCGGCGGACAGGCTGACGCGCGCGTGGTTCACCACGAGCAGGGGGCGTCATCGCGAACAGGGGGCTCATGACGAATGCATGATGATTCGTGCTTGCCTCTTGGCGCGGCGATACGCCATCGCTATAAGCCCGCCCGTCCAGACCGCGTGGTGCGTGGAAGGGAAACCGCCGCTCACCTGTTTGCGGCGGAAACAGAATAAACAGGACCGGCGCCGATGTTGCTGACCTTGCCCCCCGACTATCGCCCTTCCGAGGACGAGGAATTCATGAATCCTCTCCAGGTCGAATATTTCAGACAAAAGCTTCTGCGCTGGCGGTCCGACCTGATCCGCGAAGCCGACGGCACCCTGGCCAGCCTGTCCGAGGGCGGCATCCTGGAACCCGACATCACGGACCGCGCCAGCGTGGAAACCGACCGGGCGCTGGAATTGCGCACACGCGACCGCGCCCGCAAACTGATCTCCAAGATCGATCAGGCGATTGGGCGGATCGAAAATGGCGCTTATGGTTATTGCGATGAAACCGGCGAACCGATTGGCGTGCGCCGTTTGCAGGCCCGTCCGATCGCCACCATGGCGATCGAGGCGCAGGAACGCCACGAACGCATGGAACGGGTGCATCGCGACGACTGAACGGCGCGACGAGTGAGGGGTCAGTGATCGAACGAGGGGGCGATCGAACCGGGCGGCGCCTGACGGACGCGCCCAGGCGGCGCGGCTCTCGCGCTCATGCTCTCCGGATTGTCTGCTTTTCCGCCGGTCAGGCCTCGGCGAGTCCGTGTCACCTCCGTCAGCCCCATGTCCGCTGATCCTCTGCCCGCCAGTCACGCGCTGGCCGCGCGTCTGAGCTGGCGTGATGATGCCGTGTCCCTGGGAGAACGGATTATCCCGGAAGAAACTCCGGTCGCCCTGACCTATGGCCGCGCCACGCACGCGGTGATGATGGCGACACCCGCCGATCTGCGGGATTTCGCCCTTGGGTTCAGCCTGGCCGAGGGGATCGTCGATCATCCGGACCAGATCGCGGCCCTGGACATCGTGGCGGTCCCGGATGGGATCGAGTTACGCATGGACCTGGCGCCCGAACGCCAGACCGGCCTGACACGGCGGCAGCGCCGGATCACCGGACCCGGCGGCTGCGGCCTGTGCGGCATCGACAGTCTGGCCGAGGCATTGCGGCCCGTCGCGCCCATCATATCCAATGCCTCCTTCACACCCTCGGACATCCACGCGGCCCAGGCCACGATGCCGGACGCGCAGAGGCTCAACGCGCTGACGCGGGCGGTCCATGCGGCGGCGTTCTGGACCCCCGCTCATGGCCTGATCGCGTTGCGCGAGGATGTCGGCCGCCACAACGCCCTCGACAAACTTCTGGGCTGCCTGGCCTGGGCTGGCATCAATACGGCGGAGGGCCTGTTACTGCTCAGCAGCCGGGTCTCGGTCGAGATGGTGCAGAAAGCGGCCCTTCTCGGCGCCCCCGTGATCGTGGCGGTCTCCGCGCCGACCGCCCTCGCCGTCCGCACCGCCGAAAAAGCGGGCCTGACGCTGATCGGCGTCGCGCGGCCTGACGCCTTCGAGGTCTTCACCCATCCCCATCGCATCAGCACAGGAGCGGTTCACCATGTCGCATGACCGGCTCGCCTACATGGCCAATCAGATCGGCCGCTTTTTCGCGCACCAGAAGGAGGAGCAGGCGGTCGCCGCGATCAACGACCACCTGCGGAAATTCTGGGACCCGCGCATGCGGAAGCAGATCATGGAACAGCTTGATGACGCGGCGCTGGACCCGAGGGTACGGCAGGCGGTGGAGCGGTTGAAAGAATCTCAGGAGAAGCACTGAACGAAATTGAAAGGCTGTTCATGAACACGGCCCTGTCCAGTCCATGCTGAACAGGGCCGGGCAAGCCTTCCCCGCGATGAAACCTTCATCGCGATACGGGCGCCGACCAGTCCGGTGAGGGACGCGGACGCATCGAACGGCGCAGCAAACGGGAAAGACGGTTGCCTTTCTCCATGCTTTCCGGAGAAGCCATCGTCACACTGCTTTGATGCCGTATCAGCATCAATGTCCGGTTGTGATACTCAGCCAGTTCCGGACGGCGGCCCACGCTGATCAGCGTGCAATCCGCCAGTTCGTCCCGGAACAACTCCATCATGGAATCCTGCCCCTCGGAATCAAGCGCGGAGGTCGCTTCATCCAGGATGACGATGTCCGGGCGCTGCGCCAGCAGGCGGGCGAAGGCGAGGCGCTGCTTTTCGCCACCGGACAAGACCTTGTTCCACGCATCGGTTTCATCCAGGCGGGCGATCAGGCGTTTCAGCCCGCAGCGTGTCATCGCGGATCGCAGGACATCATCGGGAACGGCGGTGCCGGTCGAGGGATATTCCAGCACCTGCCGCAGCGTGCCTTCGGGCATGTAGGCGGTTTGCGGCAGGAAGGAGATACGCATGTTGGCGGGTAACAGGATTTGCCCGGAGCCCCAGGGCCATAATCCGGCGACCGCGCGCACCAGCGTGCTTTTCCCGGTGCCGGATTCCCCCATCACCAGGACTTTCTCACCGGCGGCGATGATCGTATCCGTCTCCTCGATCATCACCCGCCCATCATGCTGGGCCACGGACAAGGAGCGCAGGTGGATGGAGCCATCCTCGCCATGGCCAAGTGTGATGGTGTCTTTTTCGCCAGTGGCGGCGTCGAGATCGGACAGGGCGGTCCACAACCCGGACACACGGCTCGCGGAGGCTGACCACTCGGCGATGCGGGCATAGTTATCGACCAGCCAGTTCAGCGCCACCTGCACCTGCACGAACGCGGCGGCCGTCTGCATGACACCGCCCAGGGTGATGGTACCGTTGAGGTAGCCGGGGGCCATCAAAAGAAGGGGGAAAACGGGAGCGGCGACGCCGTTGGTGTTGGTCAGGAAGGTCATCGCCGCCAGTTGCGTGATAACCGCGCGCCAGGATTTGGCCAGCGTTTCAAGCCGCGCGCGCATGCTGGCGATTTCCTCGTTTTCCCCGCGCACCATCGCGATGCTTTCGGCATTCTCGCGCAGGCGCACAAGGTCCTGGCGCAGTCTGGCTTCCGCGCTGTTCTTGTGTTCGATGCGATCGATCAGCGGACGGCCCAGTTTGAGCATGGAGCCGGTCATCACCAGACTATAGGCGATGGCCGCGAACACCATGAAGCCTGGGATCACATGACCGGCGATCGTGGTGGAGCCGCCCGATGTCCACAGGACACTGAAGAACACCATCGCCATCAGCACGGCGCTGACGATGCCGAAGCCGAAATCGATCACTGGTTCCGTCGCGATGCGCGCGTCCTCGGCGATGCGGAATTCCGGGGCGTCGAGATGGGGGGCGGAGACGTTCAGGCGATAGAAACGCTGTTCGCTGAGCCAGTGTCCGGTGAGACGCATGCTCAACCATTGCCGCCAGCTCACCTGCATCCGCATTCTCGCCACCACACCGCCGATGGCGACCACGGTGCTGGCCAGCAGCAGCACCACGAAATATCCAATGGCCTTGAAGACAACGAGGCTGTCTTTCTTGTCGAGCGCATCGAAAAAGTAACGGTTCCACTTGTTGATGCCGACCTGCACCGCGATGTTGAGGCCGATGAGGATCGCGCAGGAGATGGTCAGGATCCAGGCGGGCCGCGCGGTGGCGCCGGTCCAGAAACCGCCTGTCAGATAAATGTAAGACCTTAAAATCGAGCCCAGACCGGGGGAAGCGGGAGGGGGTGGGGTGTCAATGGTTTCAGCCGCGCTCATTTTTGCCCCGCTTTCTGGTTCTTCATGTTAATTTTCATTGGAAAATTTCCATTCTGACTCGACCATGCCGCCGCCATGCGTTCCAAAAAATCAGAAAATATGATACGAAAGTCTCCAGAAACAATCATGATGAAAACACATTTTGTCGCCATCTCGTGATCTTAGGTCAACCCGCTTTAAAGACTGACGTACGGCTCTCCCTCCCCATCATCCCTCCGGCTCGACGGGGGATGATGGGGAAGGGACAGCATGTGTCAATGTTTAAGCGTGCTGGTCTTATTCTCCACTCTGGCACGGCACGCCGTTCAATGGCCCTGATCAAAAAAGCTTTTGTGATCCTGGCGCATCGCTGGATGCATCAGGTTCCCGCCGGGCCGCGCTTCATCCCTGACGAACATGAAAACCTGCCTTGCGCCGCATGAGAGTTGTCCGTGCCGTAACACAACGCGAGTCACGTATCATGGTTCCCCTGCCGCGGCAGACCATGCAACCAATGCCATGCCGCGGCGTTGTCACAGGGGGCTACGAACTGCCCATTATGCCCGCCCGTCCCGAGGGAAAACGGCCATGTGATGTGTGATGGTCACGAAACAAGCGCATGTCTCGTGATACCCGCCATCCGGTCGAACATGGGGCCGTG
>JAYVCG010000481.1:0-8171 GCA_043750075.1 Acetobacteraceae bacterium
GGCAGTGCGAGGAGCAGGCGATCGACATGGCCCGCGATCTCCCGCGAGGGCGGGATCGTCCCGTCACCGGCCCACCCCTCGGGCAGCCACGCGAAGCTCTGGATGCGTTCCCGTAGCGTGGCAAGGCGCGTGGAGCGTACTGGGCGGGCATCGGATTGTCCGGTGGCGGGTTTTTCTTTCAAAGCGGTCAGTTTGTGGGTCATCTTGCGGCCTCCTGGGTGGGTGAGGGCACTCTCAGGTGTCAGGCACCATACAGAGGGAAACGGGCCAATGGCACGGAAATTCCCGCCGTTGCTTGGGGTGGGTACCGCGTGAACGGGCCTCTCAACGATGCCCGCTGTTGATCGCGGCCAGCGCGAGCGCGATGTAGACCACGCAGAGATAATCATGGGCCACCACCACCAGCGCGGCCCCGGCCAGATACAGCAGCGGGGTGGGCCAGATGCGGTGGAAGATGGTGCGGATCGCCTTCCGCAGCCGGTTGAAGTCCAGGCGTGTGATGTTTACGATCCGCATCTCAGGGCTCCTGGGTTGGATGGGGGAGCCATTCACGTAGACCACGGATAATCGCACTGTCCCCGCACGCTTTCGCGGCACGATCGCGGAGAATCGCAATGGCCCCTCGACCCCGGCCCGAACTGGCGGAAGCGCGCTGTGCCCTCGCGGGGGTGATCGACGCCGCGCTGAAAGCCGGGCAGTTCCATGATCCGAATGCCCTGTATTTCGGGCAACCCTGGACCAATGAGGCGTTCGCTTCCGCCGTCACCGCGACCGAAAGCGCCGTGCGCAGTTGGCGGGATCAGCGAAAACCCATCCGGCCCGTCAACATCGTCCCGTTGCTGGCAGTCTTCCACGGCGACAATCCCCGGTTCGCGGAGGCCAGGCAGGCCATGCTGAATGTCTGGCGCCGCGCGGGGGGATACATTGAGGACGTTCCTCCGCCGCCCCAACCCAGTGGCATTGAAACGAAAAAATTCAGCGATGCCGTGGCGGTGGTCGATCTCTCGGTCGGGCAGCCGTTGCCGGACAACGCGGGGAACAATCTGATCCTGCCCTGGACGGTGAACATCTATCCCGATCCGCGTTGCGTGTTCGAGGACAAGAAAATCGAGATCGGCGTCACCGCGGCCTTCGTCCTGATCGAATCCGAGCACTGGCAGCCGCACCAGGAGTCCGTCTTCCGCAAGAAGAACCATCCGAACATCGAGAAGGACGCGACTCCAGGCGGCGTGCAACTCGTTGGACCCACGGACGGCAAGGGCCGGATCGCCGGGGCACCGTTGGAGGATGAGCCCTCGGTCAAGATGGAGCCGAAAGGGAAGGGGGCCAGCGGTTCCATTGATGTCTCGGTGCGGGTGTTCCGGGATGGGTTCACGGTGACACCGCGCGATGCCGCCGACGTGTCGGAGACACAGAAATTCGTGCTCGACGCGATTTTCGGCAGTGCTTTCGAGACGGATGCCAACCAACGCTTGATTGTCGCGCGTGAAACGGTGTGGCCGCTGGGGAAAACCAAGGAATGAAAGTGTTTTCGACTGACTGGTTGCCTCGGGCGAAGCCAAATCATTTAGGCCATGCCGTGTGGCAAGCAAAAGGGAATGACACCACAAAGACACAAAGACACAAAGAACGAAAACACCACCGGCCTGATGTGTGTCCCGCTTTGTGTCTTTGTGTCTTTGTGGTGTCATTTTTCTTTCCTTCCACCCGCACGAACCGCGGGACGGGAGGCACCGCCGCCCCATGACCCTGACCCGCGACCATCTGCGCCGCCTGATCGAGGTCGCGCATGCCCAAAAGATGGGCTTCGTGGAACTGGTGGGGCTGGCGGAACTCAATCCGGCCAAAGCGTTCCGGGGCGTGGTGGCGCAGAACATCGACATGCGCGGTCAGGATCTGGCGGGGTTCGATTTCACTGACGCCACGTTTATCGGCTGCGACTTTCGGGGTGCCGATTTGTCGCGGGCGAAGGGTGTTACCCCGGAGATGCTAGCGGATTCACTTCATGATGATACAACTCAGTTGCCGCTATCATTCCGAGATGCATTCTGGCCCTCTAATCATACCCACTCCTGGGCCGAAAACTGGGGGCATGATATACATGGACGATGGGTCACGTTCCGCGTTCCTGGCACTGAAGTTACGCAACGAATGCGGTGGATTTCTCCTGGACAGTTTATGATGGGATCACCGGAGGAGGAATTTAACCGATTCGATAATGAAGGTCCGATTCATCTGGTAACGATTGCTCAGGGATTTTGGATGTTCGACACCGCGTGCCGGGAGGCGCTATGGACAGCGGTGATGAACATGCCGCCGCGGCGTCCACGTGGTCCGGCGTTTCCGGTGACAGATATTTCCTGGAATGAATCTCAGGATTTCATGAGTCACCTAAACGCAATGCTGCCGGATTTAGCTATTTGCCTACCAAGCGAGGCGCAATGGGAATACGCTTGCCGATCTGACACAAAAACTACTTACAGTTTCGGAATCAGTATCACGCAGAAACAGGCCTGTTACGAAAGCAGTCTACCCGTCGCGGTTGGAAGTTTGCCGCCAAACCAATGGGGTCTTTATGAAATGCACGGCAACATTTGGGAATGGTGCGAGGACCGTTGGCATGAAAATTATATTGGTGCGCCTAGCAATGGTGCTGCGTGGATAGCCAATGGAAGGGGAGGGCGCATCTTTCGTGGCGGAGCTTCGTATAGTGGTTTGAGGGCCATAAGAGCCGCATATCGGAACAAGCGTGTGCCAGATGCTCGCGATGTTAATCTTGGCTTTCGCTGCGTCCGAGGGCAATTTACGGGTCAAGTGGAACGTCAGCCAGGGGTCAGTGGACCTGGAGCGAGGCGATAGCATACACGGTAGAGCCATCCCTGCACGCGGGCATTAGCATGCGGTCGAACGTCCTACGAAAGCAGAAAATTTTGTAACTCATTGCCAGCACATGTTCTTTTAGCCCGTTGCCAAGCATGAGGATAACGAGGATAGGGGCGCCTCGTCTTCCCTTGCTCTCCCAAACACGATACCCAACCCCTCCACCCCCACCACGGACCCACGAAGAAAATGCCTCTCCCCCGCACCCCCTCGCTCCGGCTGGACGGCCGCCGTGCCCTCGTCACCGGGGCGGGCCGCGGCATTGGCCTCGCCGCCGCCGCCGCGCTGGCGCAGGCGGGCGCGCATGTCGTGCTCGCCGCCCGCACCGCCTCCGAGATCACCGGAGCCGCCGCCGACATCCGTGCCGAGGGCGGCAGTGCCGAGCCGCTGATCCTCGACGTGACCGACACCGAAGCCGTGCGGGGAAAAATCAAAGCCCACCCCCCCTTCGACATCCTGGTGAACAACGCCGGAACGAACCGGCCGCGGACTTTCCTCGACGTGACCGAGGACGAGTACGATGCCATCACCACCCTTAACCAGCGCGCCGCGTTCTTCGTGGCGCAGACGGTGGCGCGGGGCATGGCGGAGGCGGGCATCAAGGGCTCGATCATCCACATGTCATCCCAAATGGGCCATGTCGGCGGCCAGCGCCGCACCGTCTATTGCATGACCAAGCACGGCATCGAGGGTCTGACCAAGGCGATGGCGATCGACCTCGCCCCCTTGGGCATCCGGGTCAACTCCATTGGCCCCACCTTCATCGACACGCCGCTGACCCGTCCGTTCTGGAACGACAAAGCCTTCCACGATGAGGTGGTCAGCCGCATCAAACTGGGACGCCTCGGCACGGTCGAGGATTTGATGGGCGCCGTCGTCTACCTCGCCTCCGACGCGGCGGCGCTGGTCACGGGCACGGCCCTGGTTGTCGATGGCGGCTGGACGGCGGAGTAACAAACATGATCACGATCCTGAAACACGGCGCCACCGAGGCGGAGAAGACCGAGGCCGATCGTAAAGTGCGTCACACGGTCGAGGCCATTCTCGACGACATCGCCGCCCGCGGCGACACGGCGGTACGCGAACTGTCCGCCAAATTCGACAAATGGGAACCGGAATCTTTCCGGCTAAGCGAAAAACAAATCCACGACCTGATCGCCACACTCCCGGAACAGGTCATCACCGACATAACATTCGCGCAAACCCAGATCAGGCGTTTCGCGGAAGCACAGAAAGCCGCACTGGTTGATATCGAGATCGAAACGCTCCCCGGCGTGCGACTCGGCCACAAAAACATCCCCGTCGCCAGCGTCGGTTGTTACGTCCCCGGCGGACGCTATCCGATGGTGGCCTCGGCCCACATGTCGGTGCTGACCGCCAAGGTCGCCGGGGTGAAACGCGTCGCCGCCTGCACCCCGCCGCTGAACGGCATCCCGCCCGCCGCCACCGTCGCCGCCATGCACCTCGCCGGAGCGGATGAAATCTATCTGTTGGGCGGCATCCAGGCGGTGGCGATGATGGCGCTTGGCACCGGCTCGGTGCCGCCGGTGGACATGCTGGTGGGGCCGGGCAACGCCTTCGTCGCGGAAGCGAAACGCCAGTTGTTCGGCCGTGTCGGCATCGACCTGCTCGCCGGTCCCACCGAGACGCTGATCATCGCCGACGACACCGCCGACGCCGAAATCTGCGCCACCGATCTTCTGGGCCAGGCCGAGCACGGTCCAACCTCCCCCGCCGTGCTGCTGACCACCTCGAAACGCATCGCCGACGGAATAGAAGTGGAAATCCAGCGCCAGTTGTCCGTGCTGGAAACCGCGGCGATCGCCGGGGCCGCGTGGCGCGATTTCGGCCAGGTGATCCTGTGCGACACCGATGACGAACTTGTGTCGGAAGCGGATCGTATCGCCTCCGAACACGTACAGGTGATGACGCGCGAGCCACGCTGGTTCCTCGACCGCCTGACCAATTATGGCGCGTTGTTCCTCGGCAAGGAAACCAACGTCGCGTATGGCGACAAGGTGATCGGCACCAACCACACACTGCCGACGAAACGCGCGGCGCGCTACACGGGCGGATTGTGGGTGGGGAAATTCCTCAAGACCGTGACCTATCAACAGGTCTCGCCCGAGGCCACCGCGATGATCGGCGAATACTGCTCCCGCCTCTGCGCCATCGAGAATTTCGCCGGCCACAAGGCACAGGCCGATCTGCGCGTGCGGCGCTACGGCGGCAAGAACGGCTGAAGCCCCCGCCTGATCTTTCCCCTGGTCAGGGCGTCCGGTCCAGGGAAAGATGCGCGGATGATCCGCCCGCTTCTCGCCTTCCTCCTCGCCCCGCTCGCCGCCTTCGCGCAACCCGTGCTCACCGGACCCGCCGCGTATGGCGGCTGGAGCACGGACGCCCCCGGCACGCGGCGTCTCATCACGCCGGACGCGCTGCCGGCGCCCTACACCACCGGGTCCGCGTCCCGCTCCCCCGCGGTGATCGCGCCGCCACGCGGGGTGATGCCGAAGGTGCCGCCCAGCTTCGCGGTCTCGCTGTTCGCCGAGGGGCTCGACATGCCGCGCACCCTGCATGGCTCGTGGAACCGTGCCCGGCGCACCGGCTACAAGGTGGTCCGGATACGCTTCGAGAAGGACCGCCCGGCCGGCGAATACGAGGATTTCCTCACCGGCTTCGCGCTGTCCGGCCGCTCCGTCTGGGGCCGCCCCACGGGCGTCACCGTCACCGCCGGCGGCGCGCTGCTGGTCAGCGAGGACGGCAACGGCAGAGTGTGGCGGATCACCCACACGGGAGACCGCCCATGAGCAGCCCCACGCGCCCGCCCCAGCAAAAAGCCCCGCCGCTGACAGCGGATTGTCATTTCCACATCTTCGGCCCGTATCAACAGTTCCCGCTCAGCGCGGGCCGTACCTACGACCCGCCGCCCGCTTTGGTACCCGATTATCTGGCGATGGCGGAGAAAGTGGGCATCGAGCGCATGGTCGTGGTGCAGGCCAGTGTCTCCGGCACCGGCAACGCGGTGACGCTGGACGCCGTGCGCCAGTTCGGCCAGCACCGCGCCCGCGCCGTCGCGGTCATCGACGAGACCTTCACCGGCGCCACCCTGAAACAGATGCACGAGGCGGGCGTGCGCGGCGTGCGCTTCAACCTGTCCTCCGGCAACGGCACCCCCATCGCGCAACTGGAACCGATCGCGCCCCGCATCGCCCCCCTGGGCTGGCACATCCAGGTGTTCACCGAGGGCGAGACACTGGCCGAAATGGCCCCCGCGCTGGCGAAACTGCCTGTGGAAATCGTCATCGACCATTGCGGCGGCGTCAAAGCCGGTCTCGGCCTGGAGCATCCCCGGTTCCAGGCGCTGCTGCGCCTGCTGGACAGCGGGCGGGCCTGGATAAAAGTCTGTTCCTGCCGCGTGTCCTCCACCGGCCATCCCTGGGACGATCCCGCGCCGAACGTGCGCGCCTTCGTGGCGCGCTTCCCCGAGCGTTGCGTCTGGGGCACCGACTGGCCGCACCCGCAAATGAAGCCGCTGCCGGAAGCCGGACTGTTGCTCGATCAGTTCTTCGCATGGGTGCCCGATCCCGCCACCCGCCAGCGCATCCTGGTCGATAACGCCGCGAAACTGTACGGGTTCTGATCCGCGTGGCCCCCCCCGTGGAACCCCCCGTGGAACCTCCCGTGGAACCTCCCGTGGAACCCCGCGTCTATCTCGCCGGCCCGGACGTTTTCTTCCCCGGTCCCGAAGCCTGGATCGCGCGGAAGAAAACGCTCTGCGCCCAATACGGCCTGACCGGCATTTCCCCCCTCGACCCCCTGCCAGAGGAACCCGCCTCCTGGGCCGCGTACCCGCTCTGGCGCCAGATCGCCGTCCGTAACGAGGCTCATATCCGAAGCTGCCAGGCGGTGATCGCCAACCTCACGCCCTTCCGCGGTCCCAGTGCCGATGTCGGCACCGTCTACGAGGTCGGCTTCGCCCGTGCCCTGGGTCTGGTGGTGTTCGGCTATGCGACAACGGCGGTCCCGTTTCTCCCCCGCACCCTGACGGCACTCAACGGCACGGCGCGAGAAAACCCCGGCGGCTCCTGGAGCGACGCCGACGGACTGCTGATCGAACAGTTCGGCCTGTTCGACAATCTGATGATCGAGGGGGGCATCACGGACTCCGGCGGCGTGTTGATCACAGGCGACACGGACCGCTGGACCGATCTGACAATGTTCGAACGCTGCGTCAGCCTGACGGCGCGCGCGCTCCGCCCCTGAGCACGCATGGTGAAGTCCGCGTCAAAGCCCTTCCCGGTCAGGCCGGGACATGACGGTGGAGGGAAAATGGCATGGCCTCAACCTGACAGAGAACGGCTCTGGTCACACATGCCCGGACGCGAGACCGGCGTGAAGGGCCGCGCCTGGATCAGCTCAGCCATCCCCCGCCGGCATCCCGCCCGCCGCATCTCTTGTCATGTCCGCTCCCGCCGGAGCAGCGCCACGACCTCGGCGACGTTGAAGGGTTTGACCAGGCGCGGCGCGGCGTGGAACACGCGGGGGATCTGATCGGGCGCGTAACCCGACACCACGATGAACGGGATGCCAAGACGGGTCAGTTCATGGGCGATCGGCTCCGCCGTTTCCCGGCCAAGGTTGACGTCGATCACCGCCGCGTCGCACCCGGCCGTGGCGATCAGGGCGAGGGCGTCCTTCACCGAACCCGCCGGACCGGTGACCGTGAAGCCCGCGTCTTCCAGGCAATCGGCCAGGTCGATGGCCAGCAGCGGCTCGTCGTCAACCACCAGGACTTTCATGGCGTCATGCCTCGTCATCAACCCTCGTCCTGGATCGCCGCGCGCCCGGCCGGCCCGCGTTGCATACCAGCCGTTTCACGCCAGAAGCTGTCACCGCTGGCCCGTCCTCTCGTACACCGCTGACCCATCTTCGTCATCCCCCTGGCCGGTAGCGGGCCCGTCTGGCGCTTCCCCGTCATCCCCCGGCCAGAGACACCCGAGGTCGTTCTCGCGCCCGGCGGTGACCACCAGCCGCCAGTCGTTCTTCTGGGGCGCGCGGGCCAGGGCCGGGACTTCCTCCTTCACCAGGCTCAGCGCCAGCAGATCGGCGAAATCCCGCGCGCTCTGGTCCGTCAGCGCCGCGCGGGCCGGGGGGGGCACCGCGAGCATCGGCGTCACCGGCACCGCCAGCCGCCGCGCGGTGGCGCCCGGATTGCCCAGAAACGGCTCGGGCTGCTCGCCGCAGGCGGCGAGCAGCACCGGGAGGAACAGCAGGGGACGAGCGATCATGGC
>JAYVCG010000482.1:0-4374 GCA_043750075.1 Acetobacteraceae bacterium
ACCCACGGAATGCGCCAACTATTTCCGCCACTCGGGATATAGCCCGCTCACGCGGGAAGCCGGAAAACCCGAACCAGCCAGGGTGGCCCAAACGACGGGATTTGGCGATTTCGATTTTTCGGGTTCGCGCGTGGACGGAGGATACCATTAACCTTATCGGGGAATGCTCTGGACGCCACTGGTCAGGCTCATCCCCACGGGCTCGACATCCTCTGGCGCGAAAGGAGATTGACGGAGAAGGTCCGCGAAATTGGCATCCGCCTGTCTCACCAAACGCCGGTATTCCTCGGCTGAGAGGATAACGGCCACCGGCTCCTCATGGCGCATGACTACCTGAGGCCCGTTCGCATTGGCGGCTTCGACAAGTTCCGTGAAACGCTGCTTGGCGTCAGCGGTTTGCCATTGCGTCATGTTTTGGTTTTCCTTGTGGGACATGGACGTAATGGACAATTTCTCCGGATTCAGGTGGCACGAAGCGCCACCTGAACGATTGCACATGCGGCGCTGTACAGGGACCACGCTGTGCCCTACCTCAAACCCCCCTGGCGACAACCCGCCCAAAGCCCCACACTCCCGCCCATGGATATCGAGACTGAAGCCACACAACACCTCCAACGCGCTGCCCATGCCGCGCGAGACGCATCGCGAATCCTGGCGGGCAGTAGCGCGGAGCAACGGAACACCGCCCTTTGCCTCATGGCCGCGGCTTTGCGTGACCATCAACCGGCGATCCTGACCGCCAACGCCGCCGACCTCGCCGCGTTCAACGGCGGTGAATCCTTCCGCGACCGCCTGACCCTCACCCCGGCACGGGTGGAGGCCATGGCCAAGGGCCTGGAGGATGTCGCCGCTCTCCCCGATCCGCTGACCCGCGACCTGGGTGAATGGACCCGCCCGAATGGTCTGCGCATCCGCCGCGTCGCCACACCGATTGGCGTCATTGGCATGATCTACGAAAGCCGCCCGAATGTCGGCGCCGATGCCTCGGCATTGTGCCTCAAGTCAGGCAACGCGGTGATCCTGCGCGGCGGCTCGGACAGTCTGCGTTCGGCGCGGGCGATCAACACGGCCCTGGTCCATGGCCTGGAAGCCGCCGGATTGCCGCGCGCCTGTGTCCAGGTGCCGCCCAACGCCGACCGCGCCTATGTGGCGGCGATGCTGAGCGGCGCGGGCCTGATCGACCTGATTATCCCGCGCGGCGGTAAATCCCTGGTCGAGCGCGTGCAGCGCGAAGCCCGCGTCCCCGTGCTGGCCCATGCCGAGGGGCTCTGCCACACCTACATCCACGCGGCCGCCGATCCCGCCATGGCCCGCGCCATCATTACCAACGCCAAGATGCGCCGCACCAGTGTCTGCGGCGCCACCGAGACGCTGCTGATCGACCGCGCCATCGCCCCCGCCCAACTTCCCCCCATCGTCGCCGACCTCCGCGCCCTGGGCTGCGATTTCCGCGCCGACGCCGCCGCCCGCGCCATCGTGCCCGATCTGCCCGCCGCCAATGACACCGATTTCGACACGGAATGGCTGGACGCGATCATCTCAGTCGGCGTCGTCGATGGCGTGGACTCCGCACTGGCCCATATCGCGTGCCATGGCAGTTCCCACACCGACGCGATCGTGACCGAAGACCCCGCCGCCGCCGAGCATTTCCTGGCGGGCGTGGACAGCGCCGTCTCCCTCTGGAACGCCTCCACCCAGTTCTGCGATGGCGGGGAATTTGGCTTCGGCGCCGAGATCGGCATCGCCACTGGCCGCATCCACGCGCGCGGGCCGGTCGGGCTGGAACAATTGACCACCTACCGCTACACCATCCGCGGCACGGGACAGGTGCGTGCCTGACACACTCCCCCGTTTCGGCGACAAGCGGCGGACGCGCGTGGGACTTCTGGGCGGGTCGTTCAACCCCGCGCATGAGGGCCATCGCCATGTCGCCGTTCTGGCGATGGCGCGGCTGCGGCTGGATCAGGTCTGGTTGATGGTCTCGCCCGGCAATCCGTTGAAACCCACGGCCGGCATGGCGCCGCTGAGGGAACGTCTCGCGGGCGCGGCGGCGATCGGCGATGGCCGCCGCATCGTCGCCACCGCGATCGAGGCCGCGTTCGGCACCCGCTATTCCGTCGATACCATGCGTGTGCTGCGGCAACGCTTCCCGCGCACAAGCTTCGTCTGGATCATGGGCGCGGACCTGCTGATGCAACTGCCGCGCTGGCGCCACTGGCGGGAGATCGTGCGCGCCCTGGCCTTCGTGGTGCTGCCCAGACCGTTGTATACGATGCGAGCCCTGGCGGGTCAGGCGGCACGGTGCTTGCGCGACAGGCGGCGTCCGGCGCATGAAGCGTCCATTCTCTCCCGGTCGCGTTCCGGGTGGGTCTTCCTGCCAGCGTCCGAGAACGCCACCTCCGCCACCGCGATCCGCGCCGCTCAGAGTCAAAGCACCATCCGCCAGACCACCATCCGCCAAGGAGCCGTATCATAGCCGCCACGCCCAAACCGCCCTCCTCCCCCGCGCGCCACCAGCCCGCGCCGCGCAAGCGTGCCGTGAAACCCGCTCTGACAAAGTCCGGGTCGGCTTTGAACGCGCCGTTGAGTTCTCCGCGCAAGAAGACCATCGCCTCCGGCCCGGTGGCGGAACCGCTGCCCGCCACGCCGAAGAAGGCGGCGGCACGCCCGCGCAAGGTGAAGAAGACCGAGCCCGCGCTGCTGGACGCGATGCAGCAAATGATCGTGGCCAGCCTGGAGGACGACAAGGCCGAGGACATCGTCACCCTCGACCTGACGGGCAAGGCGATGTTCTGCGACCGGATGATCATCGCCTCGGGCCTCGCCGACCGGCAGATTACCGCGATGGCCCAGCATTTGCGGGAAAAACTGCACCAGGCCGGTCAGAAGCGCGTGCAAATCGAGGGACTGGGCGCCTCCGACTGGGTGCTGATCGACGCGGGCGACATCGTGGTGCATCTGTTCATGCCGGATGCCCGCGCGCTGTACGCGCTGGAAAAAATGTGGGGTGAGGATCTGGATGAGGCGGTGGCGGGGTAGCACGTCGCTCCGCTTCCGCGTTTCCCGTCATCCTCTGGGTTCCTCCTCCTCTGTCCTTGGCTTCCTTCTCGGCTTCCCCGCCCTCCTCCGCTTTTCCGTCCTCCTTCACTCCCCCGTCATCCTCCGGCTCGACCGGAGGATCTGTCGCGGCACGGTGCTGGTAAGGATCCTCCGGTCAGGCCGGAGGAGGGCGGCGTTTGGATGAATCAATATTTGGATGGTGTTTCTGTCCGTTTGTCAGTCCGTGCAGGGAAAGAACGGTTCAGCCCCGTCCCCCCTCGAAGAATTCACGCACCTTGGAGAAAAACCCCTCGTTCTCCGGGCTGCCCTTGGTGTCCTTCTGGCCTTCTGACTCGAATTGTTCCAGCAAATCCCGCTGCCGTGCCGTGAGGTGTTGCGGCGTCTCGACCGCGACCTGGATGAACATGTCACCGCGCGCCGCGCTGCGCAGCACCGAAAATCCCTTACCGCGCAGCCGGAACTGATCGCTCGTCTGGGTGCCCGGCGGGATTTTCACCTTGGCCTTGGTGCCGTCGATCACGGGCACCTCGATATCCCCGCCCAAAGCCGCTTGCGCCATCCGCAGAGGCACGCGCATCAGCAGGTTGGCCTGCTCACGCTGAAAGAAGGCATGCGGGCGGATCGCGACATGAACATAGAGGTCGCCGTTCTGGACACCCTGGCCTCCGGCCTCGCCCTCGCCTTGCACGCGGATGCGGGTGCCATCCTCGACACCGGCGGGGATGGTGACCTGGAGCTGGCGTTCGCGTTGGATGGTGCCCGCGCCGCGGCAGACGCGGCAGGGCTGACGGATGGTTTTCCCGGCGCCGTTGCAGGTCGGACAGGTGCGTTCGATCAGGAAGAAGCCTTGTTGCGCGCGGACCTTGCCGGCCCCCTGGCACATCGTGCAGGTTTCGGCGGGACGGGATTTGTCCTCCGAGCCCGTGCCCGCGCAGGTATCGCATGTCACGCGGGTGGGGACGCGCAGAGTGGCCTTGGTGCCAGAAAAAGCCTCAGCGAGGTCGATTTCCACCGCCTGACGGATATCGGCGCCAGTGCGGGGGCGTCCGCCTCCACCGCGGCGCCCACCCATCATGTCGCCAAACACCTGATCGAAGATGCCGCCAAGATCGCTGGCGGAGAAGTCGAAACCTCCCGCGCCGCCGCCTTGTTCGAAAGCGGCGTGGCCATAGCGGTCGTAGGCGCTGCGTTTCTGGTCGTCTTTGAGGACTTCGTAGGCTTCGGCGGCTTCCTTGAATTTGGCCTCGGCCGCCGCGTCGCCTGGGTTGCGATCCGGGTGGTATTGCATCGCGAGTTTACGGTACGCCTTTTTCA
>JAYVCG010000483.1:0-7405 GCA_043750075.1 Acetobacteraceae bacterium
GCCCAGGCGGCGGAGGCAGGGGGATTTGACCGGGTTTTGGTGGGGTATTTCGCGGATGGGCCGGACGGATTTCTCGTCGCCGCCGCCGCCGCGGCGCACACGGAACGGCTGAGTTTCCTGGTCGCGCACCGGCCCGGTTTCGTTGCCCCCACGCTGGCGGCGCGGAAATTCGCGACACTGGATCAGATCACCGGCGGGCGCGCGGCGATCCACGTCATCACCGGCGGCGACGATGCCGACCAGTTCCGCGACGGCGACACGCTGAGCAAGGACGAACGCTATGACCGCACCGACGAATATGTCACGATCCTGAAACGCATCTGGACCGAACCAGGCCCCACCGTCGATCATGAGGGCAAATACTATCGTTTCAAAGGCGCCTCGACCGCGCTGCGCTGCGTGCAGGAGCCTCGCATTCCGATCTATTTCGGTGGCGTGTCGGACGCGGCGCTGCGCGTCAGCGCCAAACACGCCGATGTCTACGCGCTGTGGGGCGAAACCCACGCGCAGGTCAGGGAAATCACCTCCCGCCTGCGCGCCGAGGCCGCGAAACACAACCGCACCCTCCGCTTCAGCCTCTCCTTCCGCCCCATCCTCGCCCCCACCGAGGACGAAGCCTGGGCTCGCGCGGAACAAATCAAACAACGCATCATTGAACTACGCGCCAAGGCCGGATTGCAAACAAGAGTGCCAACCAATGAAGGCTCGCGCCGTTTGCTGGAAGCAGCGGCGATGGGTGAGCGGCTCGACAAACGCCTCTGGACCGGCGCGGCTCTGGCCACCGGCGGGCGCGGCAACACCACCAGCCTGGTCGGCACGCCGGAACAGGTGGCTGAGGCTTTGTGCGAATATCACGACCTCGGCGTCACCACCTTCCTGATCCGCGGCTTCGATCCGCTGGCCGATAACGTCGAATACGGCCGGCATCTGCTGCCGCTGACCAAGAAGATGATCGCGGAACGCATCGCCACGGGACGCGTGGCGGCGGAGTGATCAGCTCCCCGAAAGCCCATACGCCTCGGGGAAGAAATACTCCTTCCAGGATTTCGGCTTCACCTTGATCGTGCCGACATCGACCATGAACTCCGCCTGCTTCAGGGTCGATTCCGGCGTCATCGTCCATTTCACGTCCTTGCCGCTGCCCGCGGCGGCGACGAAATCGACGCTGAGTTTGGACTCGCTGTCCTCGATCCAGTATCGCGCGGCGGAGCGGATGTCGGCGTTGACCCGGCCGGTCGCCTCCGTTAGCGCGTTGTAAACCGCCTGATACAGTTTCGGGTTCTTGTCACGGAACTTTGCCGATGTGTAAGCCAGCGTATACGTGGTCGGACCGCCGTTCACCTCGAACGAGGTGCTGACGACATGCACTTTCGGGTCTTCCAATTGGCGCTGCATGAACGGCGGCAACGCGACCGAGCAATTGATATCGCCCGCGCCACTCAACAACGCCACCGTCGCGTCCGCCGGAGACATGGTGATGGTCAACGGATCGAAGCGGGCGAATTCCTTCAACCCGTACAACTTCACCGCCGCCATCTGGATCGTCACCGCGGGCGAGGACACTTTCAATGACGGCACGGGAATTTTCTTGCACTTCCCCAGATCGGCGATCGTTTTGATCTCCGGGTCCGTGCTTGTGATCATATAGGGCAGCGTGGCCAGCGCGCTGATCGCCCGCACCTCGCGCGGTGTGCCAACCGTCTTGGCCCATAGCGCGTACATGCCATTCGGACTGCCGCCAACGATATCCACCGTGTCCGACAACAATGCGTCATTCATCATGGACGGCCCGTTGAAGCGCACACCTGAAACCCTGACCTCGGGGATTCCCAGAAGCGCCGCGTGTTTCTGGATCAGCTTCTCGTGCTCGATCACGTTGAACTGCAAATATCCCATGGAAAACTGGCGGGCGAAGCGCACTTCTGGCACCTCGGCCTGAGCCAAAGCCGGGGACAACAGCGCGGTGGCGCCCAACAACAAACGGCGGAACACAGTCATGATCGTGGCACCTCGGATGATATCAAACGTCCAGATGATAGGCCTCACGCGCGGTGCGGGCGTCAATCCGCCCCTCCGCCAGATCGCGCGCGACCGCGGCGCGATCCCGTTGCGTGGCCGGACCATGCCCGCCCGCGCCAGCGATGGTGATGTCGATGATTTCCCCCGCGCGCAAACCGCCATGGCCGTGATCGAACGGCAGCGCGCCATCGTGCAACGCCACCGCCGCCTTGCCGCCCGCCTCCCCGCCCGCAAGCCCCCAGGGCGCGGAGAGGAACCGCGCGCCATCGACCCGCACCCGGCACGGCGCCTCCGCCCGGTACACACGGCGTAAACCCATTCCGCCGCGGTAACGGCCAGGTCCGCCCGATCCATCCACCAGTTCATAGCGTAACAAAGTCAGCGGATATTCGGTTTCCAAAGCCTCCACTGGCAAATTGGAGGTGTTGGTCATGTGGACATGCACCCCGTCCAGCCCATCCTTGCCCGGCCGCGCGCCCGACCCGCCGCCAATCGTTTCCAGATACACCCACAACGCGTTATCCGCCGGTTGATGCCCCGAGAACGTGATCGAAAAACAAGCCCCGTTGCTCGCCGCCGTCACCCGTTCCGGCACCGCCTGGGCCAGCGCGCCAAAAATCAGGTCCACCACACGCTGACACAGGCTGAGCCGCCCGTTCACCGCCGCGGGATGCACGCAGTTCACCACGGTTCCTTCCGGCGCCGTGACGGTCAACGGCCGCGCGAGACCCGCGTTCGGCGGAATCGTCGGGTCCACCACCGCCTTCACCGCGTAGTACACCGTGGAGAGCAACGCGGTGAACGTCATGTTCAGACCCGCCCTGATCTGCGGCGGCCCATCGAAATGCAGATGCATCTGCTCACCCGCCACGGTGATCGCACACGAAACATCGAACGCGCCGTCGATTTCGGGGCAGTCATATTGATCGGTGAAACTGTAACAACCGTCCGGGATCGCCGCGATGCCCGCGCGCATTTTCCGTTCCGCGTGATCCTGCAACGCGGCACTCGCCGCGAGCACGACATCACGGCCATATTTGCCGCACAGAGCGCGCATCCGCTCCACGCCCAGTCGGTTGGCGGCCATCTGGGCGCGGAAATCGGAGAGGCGTTCGCGCGGCACCTGACAGTTCAGCAGGATCAGCGCCTGAACATCGGTTTGCAACTCACCCGCCCGGTACAGGCGGATGGGCGGAATCCGCAGCCCCTCCTGATAAATATGCGCATGCCCCCGGTCGGCGAAATCCGCGTGATGCGCCAGGTTGACGGCCCAGAAGCTCATGACGCCATCGACGAACACCGGCTCGGCGAGCACGATGTCGGGCAGATGCGTGCCACCGCCCTCATAGGCATCGTTACCGCAGAAAACATCGCCCGGCCGCATGTTTTCGATCGGGTGGCGTTGCATGATGTGCGGGATCAGACCCAGAAAACTCCCCAGATGCATGGGAATGTGCTCGGCCTGGCAGAGCGTGTTGCCGGCAAGGTCGAACAAGGCGGTGGAACAATCGCGGCGTTCCTTGATGTTGGTGGAATGCGAAGCGCGGATCAGCGCCTCGCCCATTTCCTCGACGATGGAGGACAGCGCGCTGCCGATCACTTCCACGGTGATGGGATCGACGGTGGTGTTCTTCATGCGGACTCCAGGATGATGTTGAGCCAGGGATCGACGAACGCGGCCATGCCCGCGGGTACGAGGGTGGTCGCGTCCATTTGCTCCACGATCGCCGGGCCGGAAAAACGGTCGCCCGCTTCCAGGCGGTCGCGATCATAAATCGGCGAAAGCACGAAACCATTGCTTTCTGGTGACCAAAGGGGCCGCTGCTCGATCAGTGCCCTGGCAGCGTCCGAACCTGTCAGGGGTTGGGGCGTGAAGCGTGCCTTGGGCACGAGACCCGCCGCTTCCACGCGGAATGTGACCAGTTGCACGGCTTCGTCTTCAGTCGCGAAGCCATAAAGACGTTTGTGCGCGGCGGCGAAACCTTCCGCCAGAACCGCCAGACTGTGCGTTCCCGGATCACCATCCGGCAGGGGCACCGAAAGTTCATAATTCTGACCAGCGTAGCGCATGTCCACGGTGCGCGTGATGTGCTGATCCTGAAGGGCGATGCCTTCATCCCTGAACCACGCTGCCGCCCGCGCGGTCAACGCGTGGAACGCTTCCGCCATGTCCGGCAATGCCTCCGGGCCAAACGCGCGTAGCCGCGTCAGCGCGAAATCGGCGCGCAAATCGGTCAGCAGCAATCCCATCGCGCACAGAATGCCCGGATTGCGCGGCACCAGCACGCGGCCAATATCGAGTTCCCGCGCCAGACGCGCCGCGTGCAACGGACCCGCGCCGCCGAATGCGATCAACGTGTAATCGCGCGGATCATAGCCGCGTTGCACGGAGATCACCCGGATGGCGCGCACCATGTTCGCCGTCACCACCGACAAAATCCCCAGTGCCGTCGCCATGGGGTCCAGGCCGAGGGAAGCCGCGAGCCGCGCGATGGCCGCGCGCGCGAGATCATGGTGGACCGCCATCCGCCCGCCCAGAAGATGCCGCGGGTTCAGAAAACCGAGCAGGAGATTGGCGTCCGTGACGGTGGGTTCTTCATTGCCAAGACCGTAACAGACCGGGCCGGGATGCGCCCCGGCGCTGCGCGGACCAACCTTCAACAAACCGCCATCGAGATACGCGATGGAGCCGCCGCCCGCGCCCACGGTATGAATGTCGAGCATCGGCGCCTTGACCGGATAGCCATGCACGGTGGCCTCGCCCGATAAACGGCATTCCCCGCCGCTCAATAAGGCGACATCGGTGGAAGTGCCGCCCATGTCGAATGTGATGAGATCAGGATGACCGGCGAGCCGCCCCACCTCCCGCGCGCCAACCACACCGGTCGAGGGGCCGGACAAAACGGTGCGCACCGGCAGCCGCGCCGCCTGTTCAAAGCTGATCACGCCACCGTTCGATTGCGTCAGATGCGGTGTCGCGCGGATACCCAGACCTCGCAGTCTTTCTCCCAGATGTTGAATGTAGCCATGCATCACCGGGCCGAGATAAGCGTTGACCACGGTGGTGAACATGCGTTCAAACTCCCGGAACTCGGGCGCGACCTCGTGCGAGACACAAGAAAAAGCCTCGGGAAATTCTTCATGCAGGATGCGGGCGGCGGTTGCCTCGTGCGCGGTGTTGATGAAACCGTACAGGAAACAAACCGCGACGGATCGCACGCCGGCGGCCCGCAACTGACGCACGGCCGCGCGGAACGCGGTTTCATCCAAGGGAATTTCCACGGACCCATCATGCCGCGCGCGTTCCGCCACCTCCAGCCGCAGATCGCGGGAAACCAAAGCCGGAGGCTTGTCCGCCATCAGATCATAAAGATCAGGGCGTTTCTGACGGCCGATTTCCAGTAGATCGCGGAATCCGTCCGTGGTGATCAGCCCGGTCCGAGCACCACGATGCTGGATCAGCGCGTTGGTCGCGACCGTCGTGCCATGGCCAAAATACACGACCGCATCCGCCACCGCGCCCACCCGTTCCATCCCCTCCCTCACCCCCTGGGCGATGCCACGCGAGGGATCATCGGGGGTTGAACTGACTTTCCATACCGCGACCTGGCCCGACTCGTCGTCAAACAGGCACACATCGGTGAACGTTCCGCCTGAATCGACTCCAACACGCCACGCCATGCCGCATCCTCGGTGGTCAACACATGCGAATCAGGATAGCGTGAAGTCCTTCCCCTGACCATGGAATGTCATGCCGCCTCCCGTTGACCTCGTGCGATCGGATACAGACCTGCCGGAACGCGTCAGCGCCGTCGTGATCGGCGGTGGCATCATCGGCGTGACGACGGCCTTGTTCCTGGCGGAGAAAGGGGTTTCCGTCGTCCTGTGCGAAAAAGGCCAGATCGGCGGCGAGCAATCCAGCCGCAACTGGGGCTGGTGCCGCACCATGGGCCGCGACACCGGCGAAATTCCACTGGCGCTGGAAAGTCTGCGCCTGTGGCGCGGCATGAACCAGCGCACCGGCCGGGAAACCGGATTCCGTCAGCCCGGCATTTTATATCTGTGCGAGAATGAAAAGGAAGTCGCGGCTCAGGAAGCATGGCTGGATCAGGCACGTTTGTATCAGGTGGAATCCCGGTTGTTGCGCGGCCCGGCGCTCGATGCCGTGATGCCCGGCGCCAGCGCCCGTTTCATCGCCGGGCTGCATACCCCGACCGATGGACGCGCCGAACCCGCCCATGCCGCGCCCGCGATCGCCGAGGCCGCGCGCGATCACGGCGCCCGGATTTTCACCCAATGCGCCGTCCGCGGCGTCGATTTGCACAACGGACGCCTTGTGGGCGTCATCACCGAACGCGGCCGCATCCGCTGCGACGCCGCCGTGCTGGCGGGCGGCGCCTGGTCACGCCTGTTCGCGGGCAATGCCGGGCTCGATCTGCCACAGTTGAAAGTACTGGGCTCGGTCTTTCGCACGCAACCCTTGGCCGGAGGGCCGGACATCACCGCCGCGGGCTCGGTTTTCGCCATCCGCAAGCGGCTGGATGGCGGGTATTCGGTCGCGCGGCGCAACGCCAACACCGCCGAGATCACGCCGGATCATTTCCGTTTGCTGTCTGATTTCCTGCCCCGTCTGCTGGCCAGCCGCCATGAAATCCGCCTGCGACTCGGCCGCCGCACCTGGGAGGAACTGCGTACCGCCCGAAGCTGGTCGCTGGATCAGACAACCCCGTTCGAGGCCGTGCGGATTCTCGATCCAAAACCAAAACAATCCGTTCTGGCCGAGGCACGCGATGTCCTTTCCCGCGCCTTTCCCGTGTTCGCCGGCCTTCAGGTCGCGGAATCATGGGCCGGTCTGATGGATGTCACGCCGGACGCGGTGCCGGTGATCGACGAAGTGAAGCGCACGCCTGGATTTTTCATCGCCACCGGGTTTTCCGGCCACGGTTTTGGGATAGGCCCAGGAGCGGGGCGGTTGATGGCGGATTTGGTGACGGGGGATACGCCGGTGGTCGATCCGAAACCGTTCCGTCTGGATCGTTTCGCAAGAACACAATCCGGACTCATGGGCATGGAACCGTGATGGCATGACCAGTTTTCGTTTCCTGCACTGCGCGGATTTGCATCTGGACAGCCCATTACGCGGGCTTGAAGCCGATTCCGAAGCGCCGGTGGAAAAAATTCGTGGCGCCACACGTGAGGCGTTCAGGAAACTTGTCGATCATGCATTGGAACAGAATCTGGATTTCGTGGTCGCCGCGGGCGATCTTTACGATGGCGACTGGCAGGACTGGCGCACCGGCCACTTCCTGATGGGTCAGATCGCGCGTCTGACCAGGGAGAACATTTGGTTCATCGCGATCCGCGGCAATCATGACGCGGAAAGCGT
>JAYVCG010000484.1:0-7735 GCA_043750075.1 Acetobacteraceae bacterium
GTATTTCCTGGGCGGAGCGCGGGTCCGTGGCGCCGCTGTCCATCACCCATTCGTTCACCAGCGTGTACCCGACGCCCAGAAGCACCGGGCCGAGGAAAATCCCCAGCAGGCCGAACGCCAGCGCGCCGCCAAGCACACCCAGGATGGTCAGCAGGAACGGTAGTTGCGCGCCCCGCGCGATGAACCAGGGCCGGATGATGCTGTCCGCGCCTGAGATGGCGACCGTGCCATACACCGCCAGGAAGATGCCCCATCCGACATGGCTCGTGCTGAGCAGCCACAGGGTGGCGGGGATCCAGATGGCGGGTGCGCCGATTGGCAGCACGGACAGCAGACCGGCGACGCCGCCCAGAAGCACGGGCTGTGGCACGCCGGACAGCCACAGGCCAAAGGCGGTGAGAATGCCCTGCACCACCGCCGTGCCGATGATGCCATACACCACGCCGCGCACCGTGGCCCCGGTCACGGTGATCAGCCGGTCGGCCCGCGCGCCCGCGACGCGGTGCAGGATCAGGCTCAGCCGCGTGGCGATGGGCTCGCCGTAAACATAGAAGAAGAACGCCACGAACAGCGCCAGCAGGAACAGCACCACCCCGTTGGCGATGCCCAGAAGCACGCTGAAGCCGCCTTCGAGCACGATCCCGAAGAACGGCCGGAACGCGCTCAGCAGCGCGCCGATGTCGGCGGCCCAGTGGTCCCAGAGTTCGGCGAGGGAGGGGCCGACCAGCGGCAGGTCCATCAGCCAGGGTGGCGCGGTGGGGAGGCCGCCGCGCAACGCGGCCTCGATCGCGCGGCGTAGCCGGGCCACGTCCTCGGCGCCGCCGGGGGCGGCCAGGGCGATCGGCAGAACCAGCACGATGGCGGTCAGCGCGACCATCGCCAGGGCGGAAAACGCGCGCCGCAGCCGCAGCCGGGCACGGATCCATTCATGCACCGGCCAGGTCGTGAACACCAGGATGCCGGCCCAGAGCAGCGCGGAGAAGAACGGATACAGCACCGCGAAACAGCCCAGGGCGATGCCACCGAGCATCAGGCCCAGAAGGATGCGCTCGGCGATCACGCGGGCGGGACAGGCCGGTGGATCACGGGCCTTCTGGTCAAGATGGGGGCGGACCTGTAGCGTCCGCCCGGTTTCGATCGGAGGTCCCTCATGCCGCGCCTGGCCGCCAATCTGTCGATGATGTTCAACGAGGTACCGTTCCTGGAACGATTCGCCGCCGCGCGCAAGGCCGGGTTCGAGGGGGTGGAATTCCTGTTCCCCTACGACCATCCCGCCGCCGAACTCCGCGCCCGCCTGGTGGGGGAGGGCCTGACCCAGGTTCTGTTCAACATGCCCCCCGGCGACTGGGCTTCCGGCGAACGCGGCCTCGCCAGCCTGCCGGGCCGTCAGGCGGAGTTCCGGGAAGCGGTGAAACGCGCGCTCGACTATGCCGCCACGCTGGAGTGCAGACGCGTGCATTGCATGGCGGGGATCGTGCCGGAGGGCGTCTCCCTCACCACCGCCGCCGCCCTCTATGCCGCCAACCTCTCCTGGGCCGCCGAGCAGGCGCGTCCGGCGGGCGTCAAGCTGATGATCGAGCCGATCAACCATCGTGACATGCCGCGCTATTTCCTGAACACGCAGGCGCAGGGCGCGGCGTTCGTGGAAGCCGTGGGCAGGGACGGACTGGGCCTGCAGTTCGACGTGTACCATGTGCAGATCACCGAGGGTGACATCACGAAGCGCATGGAACAGTTCATGCCGGTGATCGACCACATGCAGATCGCCGATGTCCCCGCGCGCAACGAGCCGGGCACGGGGGAGATCGGCTGGGAATACATTTTCCGGCGGATGGACGAGCTTGGCTACATGGGCTGGGTCGGCTGCGAATACCGGCCCGCCGGGGACACGGTCGCGGGGCTGGAATGGCGGCGGCGGTTTGGGGTGTGAGCGTCACCCCGTCCCGGCCGCCGCCATCGCCCGTTTCTCAACAGGCGCGGCGGCGAGACCGTAAACGCCACGCTCGCCCGGCAGGGGCGCGAAGCGGCCGGTGATGCCCAGAACCGTTTCGGCGCCGCCCAGATACAGCAAACCGTCGGGGGGCATCAGCGCCGCCATCGCCTCCAGCACCCGTGTCTTGGTGGGCTGGTCGAAGTAAATCAGCACGTTGCGGCAGAACACGATGTCGAACCGGCCCAATGGGCGCAGATCGCCCAGGAGGTTGAATTCGCGGAACTGCACCATCGGGCGGAGGGAGGCCGCGATGCGCCAGTGCGGCTCCTCGCGTTTGAAGTACTTCATCAGCAACTGCACCGGCAGGCCGCGCTGCACCTCGAACTGGGTGTAGACGCCTTCCCTGGCGCGGCCCAACGGCTCCCGCGCGATGTCGGTGCCGATGATCTCCACCTTGCGGCCGCCCAGTACGGCCTTGCTCTCGGCCAGGATCATCGCCAGCGAATAGGCTTCCTGACCGGAGGAGGCCGCCGCCGACCACACCCGCAGCGCCGCCCCCGCCGGCCGCGCCGCCATCATCCGCGGCAGCGCCTTGGCGCGGAAATGCTGGAACGGCTTTTCGTCGCGGAAGAAGAAGCTTTCGTTGGTGGTCATCGCCTCGACCACGTCGCGCACCAGCGCATCCGCGCCCGACCTGCCCAACTGGTCCGCGAGCGCGTTCAGATCCGGCAGTTTCTCCCGCCGGAGGATGTTGGTCAGCCTGGTTTCCAGCAGATAAATCTTGTCCTGGCCGATGATCAGACCCGAACGGGCCTTCAGCAAACCGGCGAGCGTCGCGAAGGCGGCGGAACTCAAGGGCGTTGTCATCTTACCGGCACCCGCAACAGTTCGAGTAATCTTGGCGCGATCCGCGGCAATGGCAGCACCGCGTGACACAATCCGGCCCGCGCGATGGCGCCCGGCATCCCCCACACGACGCTGGTGGCCTCATCCTGCGCGATTGCCGCGCCGCCCGCTTCCACCACGCGGCGCGTGCCCTCCAGCCCGTCATGGCCCATGCCGGTCAGCATGGCGACCAGCACCCTGCCGCCACAGGCGGTGGAGGCGGAGCGCAGCATGGGATCGACGGAGGGGCGGCAAAAATTCTCCGGCGGATCGGTGGACAACCGTGCCCGGAACAGGCCGGACGCGGACTCCACGATCAGGTGTTTGTCGCCGGGGGCGAGGTAAATCTGGCCGTTGCGCAGCACCTCGCCGTCCTTCGCCTCGGCGCAGGGCAGGCCACCGAGTTTGGTGATGTGCTCGGCCAGGATCGGCGTGAAGGCCGGGGGCATGTGCTGCGTCAGGATCACCGGAATGGTGACCGCGCGGCCCAGACCCTGGATCAGGGTGAACAGGGCCTGTGGGCCGCCGGTGGAACTGCCGATCGCCAGCAATCGCGGGATCAGCACCGGCGCCTGACGCGTGACGACCGGCGTGGCGGGCCGCGCGGGACCGGCGGCGCGGTGGCGCAACCGGGCCAGGCCCTTCACCTTGCCGATGAGGTCCTGGCGGAACCGGTCATCGTTGCCGGTGCCGATGGAGGAGGGCTTGGGCACGTAATCCGCCGCGCCAAGCCGCAGGGCGCGCATCGCGATGTCGGCGCCGCGCGTGGTGAGGGTGGAGGCCATGATGATCCGCAACCCCGGATCGGCCTTCAGCAGCAGCGGCAGGGCGGCCATGCCGTCCAGCACCGGCATCTCGATGTCCAGCACAAGCACATCGACCCTGGTGCGTTTCAGTTCGTCGATCGCCATCTGGCCGTTGCCGGCCCTGGCCACGACCCGGATGTCCCGGTCAGACTCCAGGATACGCGCGATGGCGGCCCGGATGACCAGCGAGTCGTCGCAGATCATGACCCTGGCCGGGGCATCGGCACCCGTTGGTGAGGCGCCCGTTGGTTTGGCATTCGCTGGTCCGGCATTCGTTGACCCCGCGCGCGTGGGTTCACCGTGCGTGGGTTCGCCTTGGGCAGGTCTGGCCCGCGTCAGGGATGTCGCGGGAACGTCCGTCACAACAGGCCGGCCTGGCCAAGCTTGCCCATGAGGATTTCTTCGTCGAACGGCTTCATGATGTATTCCTGCGCGCCGCTCGCGATGGCCATTTCGATGTGCGCCATGTCGTTCTCGGTCGTGCAGAAGACCACCGGCGGATTGGCGGGACCGAATTCGCCGCGCAACACGCGCAGAAAGGTGATCCCGTCCATCACCGGCATGTTCCAGTCCAGCAGCACGAAACCGGGCAGACTGGCGCGGCAGGCGTCGAGCGCCTGCTGGCCATCCCCGGCCTCGGCGACGGTGAAGCCGTTGGCTTCCAGGATGCGCCGCGCGACCTTGCGCACCACGCGGCTGTCATCGACGACCAGACAATTGCGGTTCATGCCGTCCTCCTCATCCCCGCACCGCGAGATCGAGCACATGGGCGATGTCCAGGATCACCAGCAACCGTCCGTCCAGGCGGAAGATGCCGTTGCTGAAGGCGGACCAGTGACGCTCCAGCGTGGGCGGGTTGCGTTCGAACAGGGTGGAGGCGAGGCTCAGGACTTCCGAGACCTGATCGACCAGCAGGGCGTACAGCTCGCCTCCCTGCTCGACGACCACGGACATGGGTTTCTGGCCGGGCTCCAGGGGTGGCAGGTTGAGCCGGCGGCGGAGGTCGATCGCGGTGACGATCCGTCCGCGCAGGTTCAGGCTGCCCGCGATCTCCGGCGGGGCGAGCGGGATGCGGGTGATCGGCTGCCCGGCCAGGATGTCGCGCACCCCGAGCACGGGGATGCCGCACAACTGACCGGCCACGCTGAGCGTGACGTATACCTGTTCCTCATGGGAGACCTGATCGGTCCGTTCCAGCACATCGGCGGTCATCCTGAGATCCCTGTGGTTGGTTCATGGCGGCCAGCATCGATGGCGGTGCGCTGACCTTTGCTCCCGTGGCCCCGTCTGACCGGGGGGGCGGGTCCGGCACGATGCCCGGAGGCAATGTCCCCGGTCAGGCCGCCATCAGACGCGGCATCAGACGGAGGCCATGCCGGCCAGGCACTGGCGCAGTGCGTTGAGGATCTGGCCGCGTTGCGATTTCGCGACGTAATCGGTGAAGCCCGCGTCGCGGCCGGCTGCCACCTGGCCTGGGTCCGCGTGGCCGGACAGCGCGATCATGGGCAGATGCGACCATGGGCCGGCGGCGCGCACGGCGCGGGCGAAACTCAGACCGTCCATGCCGGGCATTTCGATGCCGGAGATGATCGCATCGAACATCCGGCCCGCTTCGCGCAGGCGCAGCGCCTCGGCGGCGTTGGCGGCGGCCGAGACCCTGAACCCGGCGGCGGTCAGGGAGGGGATCAGGAGATTGCGGAAGAACGCGCTGTCCTCGACCATCAGGACGTGGCGCGGCAGGGTGCTCGATGGGTGCGCCTTGTCCCTGAACCAGTCGCCCCAGGCCTGGGTCAGCCAATGGCCCGTGTCCAGCACATCCGTCGCCTGACCCGCGATCACCGCCGTGCCCAGGGAGCCCGGACGGGCCGAGGCCAGTTCGATGTCCAGCCGGTCTTCCACCACGTCGATGATCTCATCGACCATCAGACCCATCGCGTGGTCCCCGTCAGCGAACACCAGCAGGGATTGTGCTGGTGGTTTTTCGCTTTTTCCCGATGTGATGGAGGGGGCAGCCGTCAGGGAGGACGCCATCGACACCAGCGGCATCAGCTTGCCGCGATATTGCGTGACCGGGACGCCGGAGGAAAACTCGATCTTCTCGCGCGGGATGTTTTCCAGGCGGGCGACGAGATTGAGCGGCACGGCCATCCGTTCGTTCCCGTTCACGCGGAACAGCAGCAGCGCCATCCGTTCCGCGGCGCTGGTGTTTTCCACCGTTTCCGGTCTGGCCATCCTGTTGTCCGCTCCCCCGGCGATGCCGGTGGCGCGGGCGATCCCCGCCGGGTCCAGGATCATGATGACCGAGCCATCGCCCAGGATGGTGTTGCCGCTGAACATGGTGATGTGGCGCAGGATGGGGGAGACGGGTTTGACGACGATTTCCTCGGTGTCGAACACGCGGTCCACGATGATGCCCAGAAGACTGGCGCCGACCTGGGTGACGACGATATGGGCGGCGTTGTCCCCGGCGCGCGTGGCGGTGAGGCCCAGGAGATCGCTCAGGCTGACGAGGGGGAGAAGCCGGTCGCGCAGGCGCAGCACCGGAGTATCGTTGATCCGCTCGATGGTGCTTTCGCCGGTGGCGTTGGCGGAATTGCCGCCTTTCCGCCGCGCGCGCACCAGTTCGATGACGCTGATCTGCGGAATGGCGAAGCGTTCCGCCGCCGCCTCGACGATCAGCGCCGAGACGATCGCCAGTGTCAGCGGGATTTTGATGGTGAAGGTGGCGCCCTGGCCGGGGATGCTTTTCAGGTCGATGGTGCCGCCGATTTTCTCGATGTTGGTTTTCACCACATCCATGCCGACGCCGCGGCCCGAGACGGCGGTGACGGCGGTGGCGGTGGAGAAGCCCGCGCGGAAGATGAATCGCTGGATCTGGTTTTCCGCCATGGCGGCGAGTTCCGCCTCGGTGGCGAGGCGGTTGGCCAGGATCTTGGCGCGGATCTTGTCCGGCGCCAGGCCGCGGCCGTCGTCGGAGATCTCGATGATGATGTGTCCGCCTTCGTGGAAGGCGTTCAGCGTGATGCGTCCGGTTTCCGGTTTCCCGGCGGCGCGGCGTTCGGCCGGGGTTTCCAGCCCGTGATCGCCGCTGTTGCGGACCATGTGGGTCAGCGGGTCCTTAATGAGTTCCAGCACCTGCCGGTCAAGCTCGGTGTCCGCGCCCAGCATGGTCAGCTCGATCTTCTTGTCGAGGTCGCGGGAGAGGTCGCGGACCAGACGGTGCAGTTTGTTCCAGGCGTTGCCGATCGGCTGCATGCGGGTTTTCATCACCCCCTCCTGCAAATCCGAGGTGATGTGCGACAGACGCTGCAACGGCGCGGTGAAGGCGCTGTCCTCCCGCGCGCGGGCCAGTTGCAAAAGCTGATTGCGGGTCAGCACCAGTTCGGACACCAGGGTCATCAGGTCTTCCAGCACATCGACCGTGACTCGGATGGTTTGCGTGGCGGCGGAAGGGGAACCGGACGGGCGCGGGTCGGGATCGTCCGCCGCCTGCGCCGCGGGTTCTGGGAAAGTGGGCGATGAGGCTGGTTTTTCCACCAGCGCCTCAATGGCGGGCTCCGGTTTTTGAGTCACGGCAGGGACCAGCGTCCGTGCCGGGGAAGGGTCCATCACCGCCGCGGCGACCGGCGCCGTGTGAACCGCCCTTGTCTGGCCCGCGGCGGTCGCGTCCAGCCCGGCGATCAGGGCGGTATCATCGCCCACCGGCTCCGTCCCGGTCTCGGCGAGGCCGGAGACGATGGCCTTGATCCGGTCCAGCGCCGTGAGGATCTGGCTGACGATGTCGGGCGAGGCGGACAGGGTGGCGTCGCGCAGCCTGCCAAGCACGTTCTCGGCCGCATGGGCGACGCGTTCCAGGCGCGGCAGCGCGAGAAATCCACAGGTGCCCTTGATCGTGTGGGCCATGCGGAAAATCAGCGACAGGGTGGCGGCATCGTCTGGCGTGCGTTCCAGCGTCAGCAAGGCGACGTCGAGTTCAGCGAGACTTTCGTTGGTCTCGGTCAAAAAATCCGTGAGCAAATCGTCCATGGCGGCCCCCGTGGCGGCTGGTCAGGCTGGCGGGAGGCAAGTCATGAACCGAGATCACGAATAAAAGGTAAATGGCCGGACGTTT
>JAYVCG010000485.1:0-3624 GCA_043750075.1 Acetobacteraceae bacterium
CCCAGCCTCCATCAACCCCCGCACCGTCCTTAAATCCCGCAGAAAACCCGCCCTCTCCCGCGCACGGGCCTCCGCATCCGGCAGCCGCGACAAATAAGACGGATGCACCGTCAAAAACGCGGCCCCGCCATCCGCGAGGGGAAAACTCCGTCCCCGCTCCCGCATCACCGCCACCGGACGGCCAAGCACCGCGCGGCCCGCGCTGCCACCCAGCAACACCACCAAAGCCGGATTGACCGCCGCCCGCTCAGCATCGAGCCACGCACGGCACACCCGGATTTCCTCGGGCGAGGGCGGCTGATGAATGCGCCGCTGCCCGCGCTGCGTGAACTTGAAATGCTTCACGGCGTTGGTGATATAAATCTGGCGGCGGTCAATCCCGGCTTCCTCCAGCACCTCATCCAGCAATTGCCCGGCCGGTCCCACGAACGGACGGCCAATGACATCTTCCTGATCGCCCGGTTGCTCGCCAATGAACATCACGCGCGCACCCGCCGGTCCCTCCCCAAACACCGTCTGCGTCGCGGGTTTCCATAAATCGCAGCGTTCGCACCCGCTTGCTTCCCGCGTCAGGGCGGTCACCGCCTCGAACGCGCGCGGAGGCAGCACGACGGGGCCCAGGGGCGGCAGACCGGGCGGACGCGCCACTTCCTCCTGTTCCTCGGCCTCCGGCATACCAAACCCCTCCCGCGCCGAGGCCAGGATCGTATCCTGATGCGCTTCCCACCACGCCAGCAGCGTCTCATCATCGCCGGGATTTTTCAGCCCTTCTCCGAACCGCAAGCCATCAGCATCGTGATGAGCGGTGCCATCAGGTGTCACGATGGAAAAACCAAACTGTGGATCGCGGCGGGCCAGCAACCGCGCGTTCGCTTCCAGCACCCAATGATCCGGCTCGTACCAGCCAAGGTGATGCGGCTGACCCTGAAAGGTCACGGGCAGGTAGCGCAGATGCGCCCGCATCCGGTGCGCGTCCGCCCGCACGGCCAAAGCCCAATGCCGGGCGAGTCGAAGGTCAGGGTCGTCAGCATCGTCCAGGGTCAGAGCCCCTTGATGCGCCCGCCAGATCAGCGTGTAGAGCACACCGAACCGCTCCGGCTCGCGTGCCTGGAACGCCTGCGCGAGCAACGAAACCAGAGCGCGAGACAGGGAAAACCCGCCCTCGGCTTCGGGCACCGCGCCGCCTTCGCCGCCCATGGTCCAGCGCATGTCCTCCGGCGCGACACCCATCAGCACAAAGGCCCGCGCCGCGCGCCGCCATGTGTTCCAGTCGCCGTCATGAGCCAGGGTGAAAATCGGCATGAAAAGGAAATCCCGCCAGCCATTCTTTCCGGTCACACATGCATGGCTATGATGAGCAAAAGGAGGAACCATCCATGCCCACCAGTCCCGAAACCTTCGCGGCCCCCTCTTTCGCGGCCACCGTCACGGTCAGCGCCCCCACTTTCACACGCGATGGGAGCGCGTTGTTGTATTTAAGCGGCGCCGGACTGTCGAGCGTCTGGCGCCTCGATCTCGCCAGCGGGGAAAGACGGTGTCTGACCACGCTCGATGAGCAGATCGCCCTCCTGCGCCGTTCCCCGATCGACGATCGTATCATCATCGGCGTCGATACCGGCGGCGATGAGCGCCAGCGGCTGCTGTCGCTCGATCTCAATGTGCCGGATGCCGCGCCGGTTCCCTTGACGCACGACGATGCCGTCATCCACGACTGGGGCGGGTTTTCTCCCGATGGCCAGCGCATCGTGTTCGCCGCCAACGCGCGCGACGAGGCGCATTTCGACATCCACGAGCAAAACCTGGCGACCGGCGCCCGCCACCTGGTCTGGCGCGGCGAGGGCATCGTCACCGTCGCCGGATACAATAAGGACGCGACAAAGATCGCCGCGCTCCAGGACCGCGCGTATGGCGACATGGAACTGCTGATCGTCGATGCCGCGACCGGCGCCGCGACGCCTTTCCCGCGTCCTTCCGGCACCAATTACCAGTCCGTGCGATGGTCCACGGAGGGGACAACGCTGCTGGCACTCACCGACCATGGCGGGCATGAGCATCCCAGGTTGTGCCGTCTCGATCCCGCGTCCGGCGCCGTCACCGTAGTATATGAAGTACCAGGCCGCGACATCGAGGCCTGGTCGTTGAGCCCGGACGGCGCCACCCTGGCCACCGTGGAAAACGACCGCGGCTGGTCCGTGCTGCGCCTTGGCCCGCTTTCCGGCCCATGCGCGGAACCGGCGGGCCTGCCCAGGGGCGTGATCGCCGATCTGGTGTTTTCCCCGGACAGCGGCACACTGGTGTTCAGCGTTCAGGGGCCCGTCACGCCGCCCGCGCTCTGGCTGTGGCGCGACGGCCAGGCCCGCCCGCTGTTCACGCCGGAGCAACCCTTCGCCCTGACCGGGCTCGCGGATTTCACCCTTGCCGCGTGGGAAAGTTTCGACGGCAAACACATCCCCGGCTGGCTCGCTTTGCCGCATGGCCCGGTGCCGGACATGGGCCACAAAACAGTGATCTGGGTGCATGGCGGCCCGATCGGCCAGGCGCGTCCGAATTTCCGCCCGGACCTGCAAAACCTGCTGGCCCAGGGATGCGCGGTGCTGATGCCGAATGTGCGCGGCGGCTCCGGCCAAGGTCGTTCCTGGGCCGAAAGTGACGATTTTGGGAAAAGACCTGACGCGGTCAGGGATTTGATCCATGCGCGCGATTTCCTCGCTGCCCACCCCGCCACCGACGCCAAAAGATTGGGGTTGCTGGGCCAGTCTTATGGTGGTTACATGGTCAATGCCGCCGTGACTGAATATCCTGAACTCTGGAAGGCCTGCGCCGATTATTATGGAATCGTCGATTTCACCACCACACTGGCCGGCACCGGCCCCTGGAGGCGCGGCCACCGGGCAGCGGAATATGGCGATCCGGAGCAGGACGCCGCGCTGTTCGCGCGGATTTCCCCCATCCATCGCGTGGACCGCATCCAGGCGCCGATGCTGGTCGCGCACGGCCTGCGCGACCCCCGCGTGCCGTTCAGCGAAAGCGAAACCCTGGTCGCCGCGCTGCGTGAGCGGCGAAAATCCGTCGTGTGGCTCACGTTTAAACGCGCCGGTCACGGATTTGTGCGTCTTGAGGATAAAATGCGTGTCTACGATGAGGTAGCCGCGTTTTTCGTGAAATACCTTTGATTAAGAGTAAAGGCCCTTGTCGCTGATCCTTCCCCGTCATCTCCCATTTTGACCGCACAGGTATCAGGATAAGGCCAGGGCATGGGCGGTATTTTCCCAGACCATCATCCCCCGGCCCGTCCCCGTCATCCCCGGACAAGCCGGGGGATGACGGGGACGGGGCATGGGTCAGCGATAAGGGCCGACTGTATAACATATAGCGGAGGACAGAATCCCGTGAAACGCCACCAGACAATCAGAGACCAAAGCTGAACCCATGCTCGATCGTATCTGGAATGCTCCATGGGTTTTGCTCGTACTGGCCAATCTGTTCTGGGCTGGCAACATCATCGTGGGCCGTGCCGTGCTGGGACATGTGCCCCCCATCGCGCTGTCGTTCTGGCGCTGGGTGGGCGCGTTCTGCGTGGCGCTCTGGTTCGCCTGGCCGCATCTGAAAAGAGACTGGCCGGAG
>JAYVCG010000486.1:0-7442 GCA_043750075.1 Acetobacteraceae bacterium
CCCACCGCCATGTCCGAGTAACCGGAAAAATCGAAGTAAAGCTGCATCGACCATGCCAGCGCCGACCGCCAGGCGGGCAGCAGGGTGAGCATTTCGGGATGGGCGAACCCTGGCGCCACCAGCGCCGCCACCGGATCGGCGAGCAGGGTTTTCTTCAACAGACCGATCAGGAAGATGCCTCCGCCCACCATGACATCACGGGAGGACGGCCGCCATGTGGAGGGATCGGCGAAAGCGGGCAGGATTTCCCGCCCGTTCAGCAGCGGGCCCGCGATCAGATGCGGGAAGAACGTGACGAACAGCGTGTAATCCAGCAGCGCGCGGCGGGGCTCCAGCCGCGCGTGGCAGTCCAGCAGCCAGGCGATTTGCGTGAAGGTGAAGAAACTGATGCCCAACGGCAGCACGGGCTGATCGAAACCCGTGTCCGGGCCGCCCTGAAGCCGCCAGAAGTCCAGCAACGCGGCGAGGTATTTGTACCAGCCCAGGGCGGCGAGGTTGAGCAGGATGGCGGTGGTCAGGACGGCGTGGCTGGCGCGGCCCTCCGTCGCCAAAATCAGCCGGGCGGCGGCGAAATTGCCCAGGATCGACAGCAGCAGAACCGGGGTGGACGCGATGTTCCACCATCCGTGAAACACCAGCGAGGCCAGCACCAGCCAGGCCACCGCCGCCGTCCGGCCCAACCGGCACGCCAGCGCGAACCCCGCGAACACCACGGGCAGGAAGCCGCCCATGAAGACATAAGAGTTGAACAGCATGTCGGGCGCGTGCCGCCTGCTCCATCCTCAGTGAGCACGCATTGTGCGCATGAACTGACTGATGAGGGGTTAACGCACCTGGCTTTCAGAGAGGCGTTCAGGCGTGCCCGGCGGCGTGCGACAGCATCAACGGATCGACATGCAACATGGCCAGCGCCCGCCGCCACTTGGTGTCGTGGTTGGCGTCGAACAGCACCGGCTCATCCGCTGGGCCGGACAGCCAGGCGTTCTGCTGGATTTCCCGGTCCAACTGACCCGGCCCCCAGCCGGCATAGCCCAGGGCCAGCACGCATTCCCGCGGGCCGCCGCCACTGGCGAGCACCTGCAACACGTCCAGGCTGGCGGTCAGGGCGAGGTCTTCATTGACCCGCAAACTGCCCTCTCCGGTCCAGTCGATGGTGTGCAGCACGAAACCGCGGGCGTTTTCCACGGGCCCGCCCGCGCAGAGCCGCACCTGGCGCGCGGGGGGATGCGGCGCCACGTTCAACTGCTTCAACAAATCCTCGAAGGTCGGTTTGACCACGGGCCGGTTGACGACCAGGCCCATGGCGCCTTCCGCCGTGTGCGCGCATATGTAAATGACGCTCTGGGAAAAACGCGGATCCGCCATCGCGGGCATGGCGATCAACAATTGTCCGGTCAAAAAACCATCCGCCGCCGGTGTCGAGGGTTTGCTTCTGGCCATGCCGGAAATGTGACCGTTTCCGTGGCGTCCCGCAAGTTTTTCGTCAACGCCGCCGGCGGAGGGCGCGGAGCGGAGGCGGACAGCGGCGCGAGACCCGCTCACGCGGCCGGGATATTCCCATGCTCCCGCTGCTTCAATGGCGCCCGCGCACATGGGCGATGACACGCCGGAACGGCAGCATGCGCCGCCATAGAGCGCGCGCCGGACGCAGGGCCTTACGGTTGAGGATCGCGGTTTCCGCGACCTCGCGCAGCAGGGCCTCCATCGTTTCCAGCCGCGCGTTCACCGTTTCCAGCCGCGCGTCGAGCGGGGCGTCTCGCGGGGATGTCGCGGGCATCCCCGCGGCCCAGTCGGTCTGCTCGCGGATTTCCAGCAGCATGCGGTGTAACAAGGAAGTCCGTTTCGCCTCGCGCGCCGCGGCCGTCGGAAAGTGTTCCCGGCCGCGCGTCAGACGAACCAGGAACTCCGTGTGCTGACGCTCCGCGATCAGCTCGATCCGCCAGTCGATGATTTTCAACGCGCCCAGTTCCAGCACCAGCAACGCGAATCTCGCGGGGGTGAACACCCAGGCGTGCGCATCGACATAGGGGGTATCGGGCAGACCGGTGTACCCGTCGATCGCGGCGGCGGCCACCTCCAGCGCCATGGCCGGAGCGGGGCCGCCCGCTGTTTCCCGCGCCCAGCCGGGGGCGCCGTTCGCGGGCCGCGCGTCATAGGCCACCGCGTCGAACAACGACGCATCCGTCAGCCGTGAGCGGCGGGCGCGAGAGGCGGAGAGGATCTGGCCCGTGGTCGTCGTCGGCCGCAGACAATCGAAACAAAGGCGTTTGTCGGGGACCGCCAGCGCGATCACGCCATCTTCGCGCAGCAATGTCTCCGCCGAGTGGAAGAACGCCACCACGTCGGGGACATGCTCAATGACATGGCTGGCGACCAAAGCGCGATACCGTCCCTGGGCCGCGGGCGGAAAAGCCTCATGCAGCGGGCCGCCGGTCCAGACGATGTCCACTTCCTCGATGCGGCTGACATCGACGTCCGGATGATGGGTGTATTTGGCGATCAGTTCATCGCGTGGCGCGTGGTCGAGCACGGTCGTGGCCCATCCGTCCGCCTTCGCCGCCACGGGGCGAAACTCGGGCCGATCTCGATCAGCGGACAGGTGCGATCGAGCCCCGCCAGGAGGGTCGCGTTGCGGTCGTCCATGATGGATCCTTACCTGAAAGCGTCCGGGCCGGAAATCAAGGCGTGCCCAATGTATTCCCGGTCAAAGTACGTCAGCACGCGCCACACCCTTCCCGCGTGATGCTTTGGCTGGAGCATCTGTCGCGGAATGGTGCTTGTATGGATGGCCCGGACGAGCGGGGCGCTCACGGCGGAGGAATGATCCGTGTCATCACCCTGACCGGGCGATACTCTACAGAACCTGTTTGACCACATCCAGCAATGCCGGCACACAGCGTCTGAGCGTGCGATGGTCCAGCACATACTGACGCGCGGCATCACGAATGTGGTTCCGTAAATCATGATCTTGCAACAAGCGCAGAACGGCGGCGCCAAATCCCTCCAATGACACCTTCAACCCGGTCTCCCCATCAATGACCGCGGCATAGGCTGGGCAATCGGCATAAATGCTTGGGATACCCGCGAGCGCGTAATCCAGGAACTTCATGTCCGATTTACAAAGATTGAACACATTGTCAGTCAGCGGGGCCAGACCGGTTTTCCAGTGCGTTCGCCGGTGCAATCTTGTCTGGAAGGACGCGTAATCACCGTCCACGGGCAACATACGCACCTTGCACTGGGTAGCGAAGAGCCCGGCCATGCGAGGATCGTCGGAAATACCGCAAAGCTCCATTTCCGGACGGGCGGGCAGGCCGTTCAACGCCATCTCAAGGGATTCCATCACAGCCAACAAATCACCGAGATGCGACATCGTGCCAAAATATCCGATATCGGCTTTTTCACCAATATCCGATCGTGTCTCACTCATGAAGTTTTCGTCAATGGCGTTTGGCCATACGAAAACACATGGATTGAGAGGACGCACACGATCGGCGAGCAGAGCGGTCGATACGGTCACCGCGTCCGCTTCCCGCAGCAGCAGCCTGATTCTTGGCCGCGATGGCATGAGACCTCGTTCCAGCGTGAACGAAGGATGTTGGGACAATAAGTCATCGTCCAGGTCGTAGATTATCTTGATGCCGCGGCGGCGGACATCGCGCAAAAACGTGATGGCGTCTTCCAGCGACGCTTCTGGCGTCAGGGCACGTTGAATCACGACAGCGTCCACGCGGTCCAGCGGCAGACGCGGTCCCGTGGAGACTTCCATATGCTTTCGCATCAACGGATGACGGTAGGGACGTAACAAACGGATTTCCGCGCAAGCCCAGGGTGGCCCACTGGCGGACGTTTCGGGAAGCAGATGAATCCTCACGCGGATTTGTCCTCCCGTTCATGGGCGAAAAGCGCGTCCAGTATGGCCAGTGCCGCGCGTTCAGGCGGGTAAAGAACCGCTTCCTCGACCGCCGCGCGTTGTAGCCGGCCACGTAAGGCGTCATCCGTGATCAGCCTCACGGCCGCCTCGCGGCAGGCTTCTGGATTATCCGTGTCACAAACCAGGGCGGTTTCCCCGTCCCTGGCGAATGTGACGGCCCCACCCCGGCGCGGCGAGACAACCGCGCAACCACTGGCCATTGCTTCCAGTGTCGTCAAACCCATCGCCTGCCATTCCGAGAAGTCCAGGAACACATCCGAACGTTCCAGCACCGCGGCCATCTGTGTGGGACGCAGCGCGCCCAGATGATCGATCCCTTCCATGGAAAAGCCGTGGGACGCGCATTCCCTGGCACTCGCGCCAAACGTTGTCACTGTCACACGTTCACCAAAACGCGCGCGCAGGAATTGCAGCACATCAAGCGTCGTGCGAGGCGCCCTGCGCGGAGTCGATGGCCGGATCATGGCGCAGACATGGACCGCGCCTCCCTTGTCCGTTCCCTTCCCAGGAGCTGGCCGGAAAAGATCGATATCGACACTTGGTCCCAGCACGGCGGGTCTTGACGCCCCTGTTTCAGCCACGCGGTCCGCGTTCCACTGTGTTTTGGTGAATATCCGCGCGTCGGGCCTGTGCGTGTAGGAGCGCCGCGCCTGTACTTCGTCATGCGTTCCCCTGTCGTAGAACAGCGGCTCAAAATCCTGCACGTAGTATCCAAGACGTGTGGTGGTCAACGGCGGCGGCAGCCAGAACAGGGAATTCCACGCCGTCGCGATGACCGCGTCGAACCGGGGGATGTGATCCGCCAGCATACGCGCCATCGCGGCGGAATCAGGCATCCATGAAACGGGCAAATCAAAATTAACATAAGATGACTCAAATTTTGTCCGGCTGGCGGCGAGATTGATGATCCAACTGTCCACACCCATCCGGCGCAAGGCACGTGCTTCCTGCAGTACCACGTTGGACCCTCCACCGGCTTCCGTCACCGGCAGAATGAAGGCCAGGCGTTTCCCTTCCCATGCGGCGCGTCCGGCCGCTATCATACGATCGCGTGTGATCGCGGCGGCAACATGAGCCCGTACGCCAGCAAGGCCCACACCATCGCGGCACACCGTCACATGCGGCATGATATCAACCGCGGGATCGTGCTTGCGCGCCAGGGCCTCGTCCGCCCGCCGCGCCAGGGCCACGCGTCTTTCGTGGGAATAGCTGCGAGACTGCGCATGATACACATAGGTATCGTCCGCCACCATCAGCAGCCATCCCTTCTTCCTGGCCCGGATGCAAAAATCGTTTTCCTCGCCGTATCCGGCGCCGAACGCCACCTCGTCGAACAAGCCGATGTCGTCGATCAGTTCCCGCCTGATCATCAGACAGAAACCGTTGAGGAAGGGGATCGGAAAACCCTGACGGGCGGACGCATCGGCGACGAGCCGCGCCATGCCCGCCACGTCCATTCCCGCCGGCAAGGGGTTTTCCGCCCAGTCGCCGTTCTGCTCGATCAAAGGGACCGACTGCCAGGACGCGGTATTGGACAACGGCCCGACGATGCCGATTTTGCGATCGCGGCGGCCCAGTTCGGTCATGCGGTCGAGCCAGCCCTCGCTGACGATTGTATCGCTGTTGAGCAGCACGACCCAGGGTGCCAGGGACACGCGCAGACCGGCGTTCGCGGCGAAGGTATACCCCTTGGCCTGCTGGTGACGGATCAACGTGGCCCCATGCGCGTCCGCGAATGTGCTCAGGATTTCCGCTGTTTCGGGTGCGCTGCCGTCATCGACGAGGATCAGGCGGTAAGGCGGCATGGTGCAGGCCAGCACCGAGGAAAGGCAGCGCCGCACATCGTCCGGCGCATCATGCACGCAAACCACGATGTCCACGGGCTCGGATCGTATCGCGGGAGGTGCCGTGACACGCACCGCGTCCACTATCGCCGCATTCAAAACGGGTGATATTTTCAGCACCGGCCCACGCAGGAATTCATTCACCCGCGCCAGGGCTTCCGGTTCGCGGCGCGCGAGACGGCCTGCGATCCGGAACGGCCTTCGCAACACGGCGCGGGCAAGGGCGATGGCGGCCGGTTCCCGGCGCGCGAGGCGCATGAACACACGCAGGGGCCAAGTGATCCGCCAGGACGTGGAGCCAAAAATGATTTCCATATGCCGCCGCAAATCGCCGGTCATCCGTTTGTGAAACTCTTCCTCCGCCACCAGTTGACGGCGGGCTTCCGCGAGTTGCCGGTTCACCTCCGCGATTTGCCGGGCCGCCTCCACCTTCTCCTGGCGCGTTTCCAGTTTCGCCGCCTCGACCCGCCGGTCTGACTCCGTCTGGATCAAAGCGGTCCTGGAGGCCGCGTCGCGCTGCGCCAGCGCGATGCGGTGATCGGCTTCCGTCTGTATGGAAGCCGTCCGTTCCTGATTTTTCTGATCCGCCAGCGCGATGCGCCGCGCGGCCTCCTGACGGGCGGCTTCCACCGTCTCGCTGGCCTCGGCATGGGCCGCACCCGCTTCGCGCAGCGCCTCGGCGGCGGCGACACGCTGCCGCACGATCTCAGCGAAGGTCAGCAGATCATGGGCGGCGGGCGCGTGCTCCGCGCGTTCGAACAAAATCGCGTGGGGCGACAGAAAGCTCGCGTCATAATGGGCCACGGGGGAAAAACCCGCCTCGCCAAACATCCGCAACCAATAAATCACCGGCCTCACATTCACCGCCCCCGGCGCGTCGAAATCCCTGGGCGAGGAAGCGAACAGCACGCGCGGCGCGGCCGTGGTCATCGCGGCGATGGCGTTCAGCGCCTCTGCCTCGGGCATGTATTGCGACACCTCGATGCAAAGAACGAGATCCTGGCCTTGTGGGATGGGCGCGGCGATCGAACCCGCCTCACAGTAAGGGCGCATGTCGGGACGCGCGCGCGTGAGAATGTCCGCGGAGGAATCCCGTCCCCGTGCCTCGATCCCACGGTCCCAGAACGCCGCGACCATGTCTCCCGCGCCACAACCGGCATCGAAGACGTGACGCGGCGCCAGGCTGCGAATGATTTCATCCGCCCACTGGCCTGAGGTTTTCTCCAAAGCCGCCGTCCGCTCGTTCCCGCGCGTGCCGGGAGGGGATTCATTCCGCGTGGTTTCGCTCAACGCCGCCCGGCGCTCCATCCCCTCCGGTTCCTGGTTCGCCGCGGTCACCGGGCCGGATGCTTCCGTCATGGAACCGGCGCGGCCGGCGCGCGACGGAAAAGAACTGGTTCTGGTGCTGTCTGGCATGTTCACTTTGCTGGAAACCATGAGTGTTTCCGGTGCTCCCTCGGCATGTTTCGTTCCCATTGGCCAGTTGCTGGCCCACTCAGGCATGTGCCGCCGCTCAAACGAGCATCAGACGTCCCAGCACCGCGTCCATCCACCCGCGCAGTTTTCCGATCCGTCCCACGTCGCGCAATCTCCGGTCCACGAAGTCCAGCGTGTCCGCGCCGTCCGCGCTCGTGTCGTGCAGCCAGAACAGCAGCGTGGCGCCA
>JAYVCG010000487.1:0-6475 GCA_043750075.1 Acetobacteraceae bacterium
GCAGCACCAGACGATGACATCGGCGGCGCGCTCGATCTCCTCGATCTTGTAACGGTCCTGGTGGTGCTTGTATCCGGCGAAATACAAGACTTTCGATCCAGCGGCGCGGGTGGCGGCGCCAATGGAGAACAGCACGGCGTTGCCAAGTCCGCCACCAACCAAAGCCACGGTGGTATTGGGATGAATGTGCGTGGGCATGCCGGTGGGGCCCATCAGAACCACGTTCTCGCCTGGTTTCAGCACGGCGCAGAGGTCGGAACTGCCGCCCATCTCCAGCACGATGACGCTGACGAGGCCGCGCGCCGGATCGGTCCAGGCGCCGGTCATCGCGAGGCCTTCCATGTTCAAAGTAGTGGCCATGTTCAGCGCCGTCTTGCCAAACGCGGGCGTTTCGACGGAGGGCGCCAGAACCTCGAAGTTTTGCAGGCGGTAGAACTGGCCGGGACTGAACGCGCGCGCGGCGGCGGGGGCGTGAACGACCACTTCAACGATCTTGGGCGTCAGCCGGTGGACGGCGTGGACCGTGGCGGTGAGATCGTTCCGGCAGCGCGCGATCAGTTCGGGGCCCGGCACAGGCGATGCCGGAACGGAGGCCAGCACGCGCGACACCACCGGATAGCCGCGTTTGGCGCCGCCCATGGCCTTGACGACATTACCGAAGAAACTCGGGTGCAGATCGCCGAAGAAGCTGATGAAACGCCCATCCGGCGCCTTGTGCATCAGCACATGGTTGACCGCGGGCTTGGCGAGGCCGCGCACCGGCGTGACTTTTTCCCCGTGTTCATCGACGGCCTGGAAATAGCGTCCGTCGAGCTGGATACGGCCATCTTCCCGTGCCAGCACGGTGTTGGGCTGGGTGCCCGCCGCGACCAGGATGGCTTTGGCGGGCAGGGAGAAAGCGGTGCCGTCGGCGTGCGTGACCTCCAGCGTGGCGGCGTGGCCGAAACGATCGACGGTGACGCCGCGCGGGGTCAGGTTTTCCGCGAAACGCACGCCTTCTTCCAGGGCCTTGGCGACTTCCTCGTGGTTCAGCGTGTAGGAGGGGCTGTCGATCAGGCGGCGGCGGTAGGCGATGGTGGCGCCGCCCCAACTGTCCAGCAGCGCCGCCAGACGGGGGCTCCGGTGTTCGGCGGCGGCGGCCTCGCGTTCGGCCTGGATCGCGGCGGCATGGTCCAGGAACTCGGTGGCGATGATGCGTTCTTCCTCGGTCCAGCGCATGTCCACCGCCAGCACGCGATGACGCGCGGCGAATTTCTCCACCTGGCGCACGTAATACGCGAGACTTTCGGTCGCCGTGTCGATCGCGGTCAGGCCGCCGCCGATCACCACCACGGGCAGGCGCAGTTGCAGATTGGCGATGGAGGAACGCTTCGCCGCCCCGGTCAGTTGCAGCGCCATCAGGAAATCCGACGCCTGGCGCACGCCGCGCGCGAGCCCTTCCGGGATGTCCAGCACCGTGGGTTTGCCGGCGCCCATGCAGAGCGCGATGTGATCGAACCCCATCGACCAGGCGTCATCCATGGTCAGCGTGGCGCCACCGCCGAACCGGATGCCGCCGAAATGCGCGAAGACCGAACGGCGTTCCAGCAGCAGCCGCACAAGTTTCAGATAATTCTTGTTCCAGCGCACGGTGATGCCGTATTCGGCCACGCCGCCGAAACCGGCCATCACGCGATCATCGAGATTTTCGAACAAGGTTTCCACGTCGCGCACGGGGGCGCATGGATCGAAGCCAAGCGGCTCGATCTTCAGTCCGTCCACGGCGACAACGGTGTGGCCATCGTTCATCAAATGATGCGCCAGGGTGAAACCGGCGGGTCCGAGGCCGACGATCAGCACTTTGCGCCCGCTGTCCGGGCGCGGCAGGGGGCGGCGGATGTCGAGCGGATTCCAGCGTGTCAGCAGGGCGTAAATCTCGAAACCCCAGGGCAGGGCGAGGACATCTTTCAGGATGCTGGTCTCGGTCTGCGGGATATCGACCGGCTCCTGCTTCTGATAAATACAGGCTTTCATGCAATCGTTACAGATACGATGCCCGGTCGCCGCCATCATCGGATTGTCGATGGCGATGGTGGCGAAGGCGCCGAGGACGTGACCGGCGTTGCGCAGCGTGTGCATCTCGCTGATTTTCTCGTCCAGCGGACAGCCCGCCAGGGCCACGCCGAAGAGAGATTTCTGGAATGCGCCGGTTTTGCGATCCATCAGGCCGCGGCTGCACGAATCCTTGCCCTGGGTGTGGCATAATATGCAATAATTGACCTGATCCAGCGCTTGCTGGTGATTCATGCCGTGGTCGGTGAGGGAAAAACCCTCGCGGTGGCGCCAGCCGTGTTCGGGCAGGCGCAGCATGGTGACGCCATCGCGGACGATGATTTCCACCGGAACGAGATGATTGGGATCGACGCGATGCGGCACATGAAACAGCGTGCCGCCAGGGTGCGCCGTGTGCCCCTCCGGGGTCAGGGTGGCCCAGGAGGCGTAGCGGAGGGCGTCGTCGAGGGCTTCAGGGGGGCCGTCTTTTTCCCAGCGGGCGGTGTGCAGTGCGAAGGAGAGTTCGGTCAGTGGCTCGCCGGAACGTTGCTCCAGCGTGGCGCGCAGGGCGGGTCCGTCGAAGCTGGTGGGATCGGGGTATTTCTTCACCGCCTGGCGTTGCACGAACAGCCGTTTGCAGATATGGATTGGATCCAGCCGCAGGGTTTCGGCCAGCAGTGCCGCGGTTTGCTCGCCGATGCCGAACAGGTTGGCGGCGAAGGTGTCGAGATGCGGACCGAGGGCGATGATCAGCGCGGATTCGTCTTTCTCCGCCACCGCGTCCGGCGCCGCGCGGGCGGTCAGCAGGCGCAGACGCAGGGCTGGGTCGTCTTCCGCCAGACGGGCGATGAACATCTGGTCCAGCCGCGCGAGACCGTCGCGTTCCGCCAGGTCGCGGAACGTGAATCCAAAACCGAGAGCGTGTTCCACCATCATTTCGCCGCGAGCATGTCCTTCAGGCCGCGCAATGCCAGATCGTATCCGGCGACGCCGTAGCCCGTGACCATGCCCTGGCTGACCTGCGCCGTATCGGAAATGGGGCCGCGGCGGACGGGGTTGGAGATGTGGACCTCGATGGTTGGGAACTTCACCTGGCTGATGGCGGCGGTCAGCGCCGGGTAGCCGCGGGAGAAGCCGGCGGGGTTGAAGATGGCGGCGTCCACGCCCGCGTCGCTGGCGGCGTAGAATTTGTTGACGACCTCGCCCTCGATGTTGGAGTGGAAGATTTCGATGTCCAGGCCGAGGTCTTTCGCGTAGGCGCGGATTTTCGCGTCGTATTCGGGCAGGGTCATTTTGCCGAAGATTTCGGTTTGTACTTTGCCGCGCATGTTCATGCCGGCGCCGTGGACGATCAGGATTTTGGCCATGGCGGGGGTTCCCAGGGGTTCAGGCGGCGGAACCTAGGGGAGGGTCCAAGGCAAGACAAGCCGGGGCTCTGCCCCGCGCCTGTTCACCCCGGCACCAGGAGGCGCACCGAAACCGGACAATGATCCGACAGCCGGTCCTTCCACGCCGGGTCCGTCTCCCGGTAGGTCAACACCCGCAAACTCCCCGGCACCACCCACGCCCCGGCCCCCCCACCCAGCAGCACATGATCAATGAACGCCTCCCTGGCGCCCCAGCAGGGACTGCTGTAGCCCTCGGTGGCGCGGACCACGGGGGCGGCGTCGCGGATGGCGCGGATGAACGGATCCCGCCGGTCCATGCCGCGGTTGAAATCCCCCACCAGCATGAAGGGAATGGCGTCGTCACGGCGGGCGGCGACCCACTCCGTCACATGGTCGAGTTGCCCGCGCAACGTGGCGCAGGCCGTGCGCTGGGCGCGAAGCAGGCTGACATGCTGACACCCCGATTTCAGATGCACCCCCAGCACGCGCAGCGGACCGGACGGCAAACGCACCGTGATGTCCACACCGCTGCGGAGCCGGTCCCTGGGATCGCCGGCAATGGCGGTCACATCAGGATTGATCTCATAGGGAATGCCGCGCCGCACGGCGATGCCGACACGCTGGCGGACCCGGTCGCGGCTCATGTGGATCGAATAGGTCCCGGGCGGGAAAACCTGCTGCGCGGCCTCGCGGTTATCGACCTCCTGGAAGGCGATGAGGTCGGCGTTCAGTTCGCTGGTGTACTGACGCAGCAGCGCGAAATCCTCCGGCTGGCGGACGACGACGCCGGGCGGAAGACCCTCCGCGCGGGTGGTGAGCCAGTTGAGGTTCCAGGTGGCGATTTTCAGCTCCGCCGCGCACGCGGGGGCGGAAAGAAGAAGAACAAGCAGGCACCAGCCCCAGAACCGCCTCATCCCCGCTCTCCTGGGTTTTGGCGCGTGGTTTTTCCTCCACGCGGGCCGGGAAGACGAGGCATCATGGTCAGGACAACCGATGCCCTGTGTAACCATCATGGCCCGTCCCCTCGCGGCATGGTCCTGGAGGCGCATGACGGGGAAAGGAAACGGCACGCCCCGTGATCGTTGAAAAAGGTTAAGGAATTCCCCCGCCCGGTTTTAACCGCCCATCAACCCGCTTGTGACAGGCCGGAGGCGCCGATTATGGCGGCCCGCAACGTCTCGCGTCCCGCGCGTCCCGCCGCCAGGGTATGGGCGTTGACGATGGCGACACGGAAGCCGCCCGGCGGCATGGCGTGGTGGGCGGGGTCCTTGTCCTCGTGGAAGGTGATCTGCACGCTGGAAACACCGTCCATGGCGCGCACCGCCGCGATCACGGCTTCGGGCGGGTGGCGGTAGGAAGGGCCGTGCGGCAGGAACAGCACGACGCTGAACCCCTCAGCGCGGGCGGTGTCGGGGTAATGCCAGCCGCCGTTGCTGTACAGACCGATCAGCGCCTCGACCCAGCCGGGTCCGTACAGATCGGGCCATTGGTCGGCGAAGCGCAGATGCGCCTCAATGATGCGTCCGCCGATCGTCTCGAAGTTGGCCATGCCGGTATAGCCGCGCAAATGGCGAAAAGCCCAGTTGCCGCACCAGGTCTCGATGGCGGGGATGGGAGCGGCCTGGATGTGCCAGTGATCGAAGGTGCCGCCCTCGGTGGTGGCGCCGCTGGTGTGACGCCACCAGCGCGGCTGGCCATCGACCAGCGCCACGTCGGAGGACACATGCGCGCCGGTCAGCAGCGTACACCAGAAATGCCCGGCGGTCAGGCTGGCCTTGTAATCGGCCTCCGAGGCGATGACCTGGCTGCCGGTGCCCATGCCGCGCAAATTGGTGATGGGCTTGGAGAACACCGGGAAAGCGGGCGGCATGACCCCGTGCGGCGCGGCGTCGAGGCCCTGCGACAGCGCGACCGCCATCTTGTCGTAGATCCAGCGTTGCGCCGGATACCAGGTCCAGGAATCGGCGTCCTCGGTGGAGATGAGCACATCGGACGGGCAGGGGATGTTTTCAAAATACTGGAACCGCCAGGGGTCGGCTTCGCAGATGGGCATGGGGTTGCTCCGGGGTGAGGAGGGGGCCTTTCAGGATCATGAAGCCTGATGCCAGGATCAGCGTTCCGGACGCTCCCTGACCGCGGGACAGAAACCGGACTGAACCACAAAGATTGCGCTGTTCATGACATCATGGGAGGGTCCGCGTATCCAGGAGGTGCCGTGCGATGAATGTCTCCATCGGAGAGCGTTGGGAAGGTTTCGTCGAAACCGTGGTCAAAAGCGGCCGTTATGCCTCGGCGAGCGAGGTCGTGCGTGAGGGACTGCGCCTCGTGGAGGAACGGGAAGCCAAACTGCTGGCGTTGCGCGACATGCTGAATGCCTCGATCGCCCAGGGGGGGGGGAACACGGTGGAGGATCTCACGCGGGTGCTGGACGTGAAGGAAGCCGCACTGGCCAGGGACGGGTACTGAGTGCGCCGGCTGATCCTGCTCGATACCGCTATCGCGGATTTCGTGGACATTTTCGGATACATCGCCAGGGAAAGCGGCAGCCGTGTCATTGGCAGACGTTTTGCCGCCATGCTTCAGGGACAGTGTGAGAGACTGGCATCGTTGCCGGGGACGCTCGGGCGTCCACGTCCGGAGCTGCGTCCGGACATGCGGAGTTTCGCCTTCAAGGGATATGTGATCTTCTTTCGTTATGAGGACGACAGGTTCGAGGTGGTGAACGTGCTGGAAGGGCATCGGGACGTCATCGCTCATTTCCGTGACGATACGGCCTGATACCGTTCGCGTGACGATCAGGATATTGCCCGCTGTCATGGCCGAAACTCCGCGGACATGAACCAGAACACCTCATACCAACTGACGCAACCACTGACGTGCCGGCCCCGGTTCCGTCATCCTCCGGCCCGGCCGGAGGATCCCTCGCGGCACCGTGCTGGCTGGGATGGCCCGGTCAGGCCCACGGCTGTCCGGCACGGTTCTTGAACATGATGCGGCATCGCATTGTTTCATGCTGGCGCTTCCTGTCCGGGTGGCCTTTCTGTCTCCTGGCCGGG